>JBDKLG010000239.1:0-4052 GCA_039795695.1 Bacteroidota bacterium | reverse complement strand
CGTATATTATTCTGGATTTATTATCCCGATTTGCGTAAAACCCTGGCAAAAGTGGATGTTTATAATCCCAAAAATTTCTCCAGTCGCATGACCTGGGAAGAGCTTTTTGAAAGCCGCTTTTTCAATAGTTATATCATTAAATCAAGCGCAAACAACCCAGGCGATAAATACCTGAATGCCATGATTAAAGACCCTTTATTCCGCTTACTGGAAGGAGAAAACATCAAAAACAGGATATTCAATTACGAACAGGATCTCTGGCAATATTAAAAAATACTTAAAATATTAAATAAAAAAGGCTCTTAGGAGCCTTTTTTAGTAATTATACTACAAGAATTTAGAAATAGTTGCTATAAAAATTGGCGATTTCATTACAAACCGTATATTTGTTACGGTTTTTCATAGGATATTGGATTTTAAAAACGGGGCTGGATTTTTATCCTGGCCCCTTTTTATTTTAAGAAGGCCGATGGATATGGTTCCACAGTAAAGCTGCTCTTGCGTTGCCTATGACAGCGCCAAGCTCATCCTGTGTTTTTTCTTTAATCTTCCTAACCGATTTAAACTCTTTGAGCAGCTGGGCAATAGTTTGCTCGCCAATGCCTGCTATGGATATCAGCTCATTCTTAAACGTTCCTTTTGATCTTTTATTGCGATGAAAGCCAATCCCATAGCGGTGAACTTCATCCCTGATTCTTCTTACAAGTTTAAGGCTATCGCTGTCCCAGGGTAATTTAAATGACTCACTATCCCCCGGAAAGAAAATTTCTTCCTCATTTTTTGCGAGGCCAACTACGGTTATTTTTCCCGTAAGATTCAAAGCTTTGATGCTTTCCATGGCAGCGCTTAGCTGTCCCTTACCCCCATCAATGATTACTAAATCAGGAAGTGGCTGTTCTTCCATCAATAGCCTTTTGTATCGCCTCTCAACCACTTCTTTCATGGTGGCAAAATCATTGATACCCTCTACTGTTTTTACATTAAAATGGCGGTAATCTTTTTTGCTGGGCAATCCTTCTTTAAAACAAACCATTGCTGAAACAGGGAAACTTCCCTGAAAATTGGAATTATCGAAGCATTCGATATGTACCGGCAGTTCAGGAAGATGCAGGTATTCCTTCAATTCATATAGCACTTGCTTTTTTTCAAAATCTGTTTTTCCTTCCAGGTGAAGGATTTTTTTTCTCTTCAACTCCTCTTTGAAATAAGCTACATTTTTAATGGACAGATCCAGTAGTTTTTTCTTGTCGCCCCCCCTGGGAATACTTACGGTTACAGATGCATCAGGGTATTCAATGGGGAAGGGTACCAATACTTCATTTGCCAGGCTGTTGAAGGTTGTTCTTAAATTAAGTATGGCATAACTGAGTACTTCTTCTTCTGTTTCTGACAGCCTGGTTTCCAGGGGAACTGTATGCGTTTGAACTATGGTGCCATTTTGCACCATCAGGTAATTTACATAGGCCCATTTGTCTTCTTTCAAAATGGAAAATACATCTATATTGCTCAGGTGGCTGCTTACAATTACTGAACGAGCACGATATGATTCAAGGTGTTCAATTTTCTTTTTGAGCAAAGCGGCTTTTTCGAAAGCAAGGCCGGTAGAAAGAACCTGCATCTCTGCTTTGAAATGATTGATTACGGAGCCCAGATTACCTTTTAAAATATTTCTTAATTGCTGTAACCCATCCTGGTAATCCTCTGCTGTTTGAAAGCCTTCACAGGGGCCTTTACAATTACCAAGATGGTATTCAAGGCAGACTTTGAATTTTCCTGCCTGAATATTTTTTTCACTCAGGTTCAATTTGCAGGTACGTATTGGTACATATTGTTTGATGAAACTGATCAGGTCCCTCACTTTGCCTGCAGAAGTGAATGGACCGAGGTATTCAGAGCCATCATTGATTTTTTTTCTTGTTAGAAATATTCTTGGAAAAGGTTCTTTCTTAATAACAATAAAGGGGTAGGACTTGTCGTCCTTTAAATTGATATTATACCTGGGTTGGTATTCTTTGATGAGTGCGTTTTCCAACAGGAAAGCATCCTGTTCAGAATCTACGATGGTAAACTCTATCCTGTGTATGTGTTGAACCAGTTCATGGGTTTTGTAAGTGGTAAAGGTTTTGGAAAAATAAGAACCAATCCTTTTTCTCAGCTCCTTGGCCTTGCCTACATACAATAGTTTCCCATCCTTATCATAATATTTGTATATGCCGGGAGACAAGGGTATGCTGTGAGCGATATGTTGGAATGCAGCAGCGGTCACAATACTAAGGGGATTTTTTATTCTCCCATGAAATTATGTTGTTTTCGGTAAATGACCGGCCATCCTGCAGTTCAAAGAATTTGCTTAGCTGAAAACTGCTATTTGTTTTCCAGCTGCATTGTTCAAGGATGCTGGTATCGCCACTGTTGTAAAGCGAGCGGATAAAAACACGCTTAATATGCTGTGTTGGCTCATCCAATAAGAGATCAATATGTTGAATAAAGAATGCTTTATCAAAAGGGGTATAATTAAAAATTAGGCTTCCGGTAGAGAGGTCGCGAAAAGCAGATTCTTTGAACGCCGCTTTAAAAGCAGTAAAATATGCTGCCCTGTGTAAAATGGTATCTGCTAATTGAGAAAAGCGGGCTTTGTCTATTCGTGCAGTGTCTTTCTTTCCCTGCTTTTCAGTTAATAAGGTGAAGGAAAAATTGCCGGAATCTATCTGCCTTAACTGTCCTTCCAAAAACTGCCGGATAGGGTAGAATTTAGCAGTGTCCTGCATTGTGGAAGAACCAGTGGAATCCTTTTTCCCGGAATGACAACCCCATACCAATAGAAAAGAAAGAGATAAAAAGCAGCTTTTAAACATGCTGTAAAAATATTCAAACAGGTTCAAAAAAAACAATAGGAAATGAAGGTATAGCAATACTTTAAGAAAAATGCGGGCAGCTTATTTAAGCTGGTGTGTAAACCCTAAGCGAACACCATAATCTATCAGGTATTCTTTAATGGGGTAAAGATTGGAATAAGTTGGAAGATGCTGGTACCTGATTTGCGGACCAAATTGCCAGGAATTGGCACCGGATTGATAGGTGATATTCAAGCCCATACTGGTATTAACATTCCACTGGCGGAAAAATTCGTTCCCACCTGTATAATGCTTGTAATCGGTAGACAACAGGTAGGTATTATTATTCAGCGTCATGGTAGGTTGTACAGATGCTTCTGAGTTAATGCCCAAATGTTTGCCCTGGATCATGTTCCATTGGATACCCAGGGGGATAGACAATTGGTAAACTTTATTGTCCAGCTGGGTTTTTTTGTAACCTGTATTATTGTTCCAGGGAGAATAAAAGTTAATGGTCTCTATGCCCCTGGCATTAATAAGAGAAAGAGAAGAAAGATCGCTGGTGAGTGATTGGAAGGTTTCAATATAGTACTGACGTACATTCAGTTGAACCCCTGTTTTAAATTTAAGCCTGTTGGAAAGGTTATACAAAACAGCAAAACCCAATTCCAGGCCAACAGCGGGCTTGTGCCGAACCACATTGTTTACATCGGCAGAATAATTTGAACTTAATGGAATATTCTGAGCGGTACTGGCCGTTGTGTTGGCAACAGCAGGCTGAATAATTTCTTTCACTTTTTCATCAGAGAGTTTGCGGTAACTCGTAGAAGGCGTAACATAAAACTGGAACCCGAAGCGCTTATTTTTTTTAACGGGAACGCCGGTATTTACAACAGGGAAATCTTTCAGGTAATCGTCTGTGGAATATTGTTTTTCAGGTAAAGGAGTGGCAATCCGCAGCTTTGTATCTTCTACTGTCTGCATGGTATTGGCAGCAGATTCATTCAGGGCAACAATTTCAGCAGATACAGTCTCTGCAGGGATTTCATCAGCAGTCAGCCCATCAACAGAATTTTGCATACCGGTGGCAATTGTTCTTTCTGTTGCTTCGGTAGCGGCTTTGTTGTTATGATTGATACCTGCAACTCCTTTAGCAGCAACCATCGGCTCGCTTGAGTTAAGCACCAATAAATCTTTCGATTCAACAGGTGCTGAGTG
>JBDKLG010000238.1:0-26721 GCA_039795695.1 Bacteroidota bacterium | reverse complement strand
TTTATACCAGCATCCTCAAAGGCTCTTCCAGCAAGCTTTTCAGGGTTTGCAGAAAAGCTGCACCTGTAGCTCCGTCAACAGAACGGTGGTCACAACTCATGGTCAGCTTCATTACATTACCGGGTACTACCTGTCCATTTTTAACAACAGGTACCTGAGAAATTCCACCCACCGCCAGAATACAGGAGTCGGGCGGATTGATGATGGCTGTAAACTGGTCAATACCATACATACCTAAATTGGAAATCGTGAAAGTACTTCCCTCCCAATCACCTGGCTGTAATTTTTTATCTTTTGCTTTCTGTGCATATTCTTTTACTTCTGCATTAATCCGGCTTAGTGATTTGGTATCTGCAAATCTTACCACAGGCACCAGTAAGCCATCTTCTACAGCAACAGCCACCCCAATATTGATATGCTGGTTATAACGAATCTTATCTCCCAGCCAACTGCTGTTTACCTTGGGGTGTTGTTTTAATGCCAAAGCGGTTGCTTTCAGCACCATATCATTGAAACTTATTTTTACCGGAGCTACTTCATTGATTTTACTGCGTGCCGCTACCGCTGCATCCATATCAATAAGCATGGTCAGGTAAAAATGCGGGGCGGTGAACAGGCTCTCGCTTAACCTGCGTGCAATGGTTTTACGCATTTGCGATACAGGTACATCTTCAAAGCTTTCAACACCCGAAGATTCAGGTACTGCAAGGGTTTTAGCTGATGCTGCAACAGGTGCCGGAGCAGCCGGCCTGTAATTGTCTATATCTGTTTTGGTAATTCTACCTCCATCACCCGAACCTTTTACAAAACGCAGGTCAATCCCTTTTTCTGAAGCAATTTTTTTAGCCAGGGGCGAAGCAAGCACCCTTCCTTCATTCACTATTTCTTCTGTAACTGCTGCTGCAGCAACCTGGGAAACAGGCTGTACCGTAGCTTCCGCCTGCCCGGCTGTTTTGCCTGAACCTGCAGCGCTTCCTGCTTTTACGGCAGCAACAATGGCATCCACATCCAGCCCTTTTTGTCCGATGATGCAAAGCAGTTCATTAACCAGAATTTTTTCTCCGGTTTTTGCTCCCTGGTATAATAAAATGCCGTCTTTATAACTTTCCAGTTCCATGGTAGCTTTATCGGTTTCAATATCTGCCAGCACTTCCCCTTTTTTAACAGTATCGCCTATATTCTTTTGCCATGAAGCAATCACCCCTTCTGTCATGGTATCGCTCAATCTTGGCATGAGTACAACTTCTTCCATTGCAGCAATATCGATGGCTGAATTGTTTGCGGGCTTATTCGCTGATTGAACGGTCGTATCTGCTGTTCCGGAATTTGAACTTCCGGCCTCAGGCTTTCCTCCTGCATGTTGTGCCAGCAGGCCCGAAATATCTTCTCCCGCCTTTCCAAAAATGGCCAGCAGGTCGTTTACCTGTAGTTTTCCACCTGTAGGAGTACCTATATGCAACAAAATACCATCCTGGTAACTTTCCAGCTCCATGGTAGCTTTATCTGTTTCTACTTCAGCCAGTAAATCGCCTTTTTTTACAGAATCGCCTATCTTTTTATGCCAGGCGGCAATAACACCTTCGGTCATGGTGTCGCTAAGACGGGGCATTAAAATCGCTTCAGCCATAGTTCAATTGCTCTTTTAAATGAGCCGTGAAATTAACTCAGAATTCTCAGATATTATCGCAGATTTCACAGATTTAGGCAGGATTCATCGGAAAAACCCTTTTTATCGGATAGAATTCTCCTGTTAATCCCTGAAATCAGCGTCTCAACCATATAAATCTGCGACTCTTTTATTGGCCCTGAGCCAGGCTATATGCTTTCTTATCGCCCCAAACATTGAGGAGCTCTGTTGAGCAGACTTTGAAGTCCTGTGCCAGCCTTTTGTACAATTCGAGGATTTCTACCTGTGTTACCGGTATTTCTCCAATACTTTCAAACCTGCATGCGTATTGATTCACCAGATTGGTAAAATTAGACCCGGTTGGCCAAACCTGTGTACCCCGGTTGCTAACAGTTACCAGTTTAAAAATACCCATGGTATGCATCAAACATTTTTCGGCTATAAAGGAAGGCTGTTCATTACATTCAATAAAAAAATCGGCCCCGATAATCTGTTCCTGTTTTTCTTCAACACTCTCCAGCATGGGGTTTTTATCCAGTTTGAAATGAGTAGGGGTAGGTGCCTGGTTGGGTATGAATGGCCTGGGGTTATTGGCAGGTTTTTTGCCAAAATTTTGAATAATGGCTGCAGCAAACGCTGTAGTGCTGAGAGAGCCTGTTCCCTTGCTGCCAAAATCTCCGGTATGTACCCCGCTTTCCAGGGTATACAACAATGCATTTTCAAGCATACCCGCGATTTCCATTAAACCCAGGTGGCGAAGCATACCAAATCCGCTCAGTAATAAGGCAGTCGGGTTGGCGATATTTTTTCCCGCAATATCCGGTGCAGTACCATGCACAGCCTCAAAAATGGAGATATGGTCGCCTATATTGGCCGATGGGGCAAATCCCAGTCCGCCTACCAGCCCTGCACATAAATCGCTCACAATATCTCCCTGTAAATTGGTTAATACCACCACATCAAACAAATCGGGCCGGCTAACGAGTTTCATACATAGATCGTCTACAATCACATCATCTGCTTTCAGTTCCGGATAATCTTTCGCCACTTCATAAAATACATCCAGAAACAGGCCGTCTGTCAGCTTCATGATATTGGCCTTATGTCCGCAGGTAATGCGATTGGTGCCTTTTTTCTTGGCCATTTCAAAAGCATACTTGATTACCTGCATGCTTCCGGGGCGGGTAATGAATCTGCGGCTCAGTGCCACATCATGGGTAAGCAGGTGCTCTACTCCCCCATAGGTATCTTCAATATTTTCACGAACAATGGTAATATCAATCGGAATGCCGGCCTTACTGAAAACAGTATCAACACCCGATAATGTTTGAAAAGTTCTTTTATTGGCGTAGGTATTCCAGGTTTTTCTGGCTGTAACATTCACACTTTTTACGCCCTTACCCTTGGGAGTTTCCATCGGGCCCTTAAAAAGTATGCCCAAAGATTCAATGGTTTCCTGTGCTTCCGGGGTCATGCCATTGCTGTACCCCTTATCAAATACCCATTTTCCCATGTCTACAAAAACATACTCAACCGGTACTTCTGCAGCCTTAAAAATAGTCAGAACCGCTTCCATGATTTCCGGGCCAATACCATCGCCGTTGGCAACTGCAACTTTTATCATACATCTTCTTTTAAACTGGCGCAAAATTACAGGTTCTGGGGCATAGTAGCCCATTTGCTTGATGAGCGGAATGTGAAATTTTCATGGGAATCTTTGCGCCAAATCCCTATTTTTACTAAAAGCAAGCCAAGCGAATGGTATCAAAAATTTCAGAAGGGGTGGAAATCAGTGTAGAGACTTTTTACCAGGCCGACTACAGCAATCCCATGAACAGTGAATTCATGTTTGCTTACCGCATCAATATCGAAAACCACAACAATTTCACCATCAAATTACTGCGGCGTCAATGGTTTATTTTCGACAGCAATGGCGAGCACCGGGAGGTTGAGGGCGAAGGAGTGGTGGGCGTACAGCCGGTTTTAAAGCCCGGAGAAAATTATCAGTACGTAAGCGGCTGTAACCTCAAAACAGAAATGGGTAAAATGCATGGGTCTTACCGGATGCAGAATGAAAACAACAAACAACTCTTCGATGTGAACATTCCTGCTTTTGAGATGATTGTTCCCAATAAAATGAATTGATCCTTACTTCGGCTTATATTTCGCTTCTTCAAATATTTGTTTGGCAGGTGTTTTCATCAATAAATCGGGTCCTGTTTTCGGGTTTTTTTCCATCCATTTTTTTACAATCTGTGCTCCTACAAATTGCCCGATATTTCCCGGCGACGCCTCACCCAATGCAGGTGTATTGGGGGCTTCATTCATATAATCCCTTGCGTTATTCGGGTCTGTACTATAGAGTAAATCATTCTGAATAAAAAAAGACCAGATACTTTTTTCGCTTTCATAACAGCCTTTCAGCTGTTCACCGGTATAGCCTGTCTTAAGAGAATCGGCTGTTTCCGGCAATAAAAGGTCCAGCAGGTACTGTCGTTTTCCTGCTTCAATCATTTGCTCAACCAGTGGCCTGCCCAGGTTATTGCCGGGATACATGTCATCAATAATATTTTTGATACAATTAACCGGAATAAATGCTTTCTCAAATTTCCTGGAAATATACCTGGGGTACATTTGCTGGCCCTGCTCACTCAAATACATGGGATAGCTTGCCCCCATATACATTTGTAACCCAATAGCCAGTGAATTAGGTGTAATAATATTGCCATAACTGTTAATAGGCCCGATAAATGTGACAAGTTTTTCAGGAAGCCGGTACTGCGGAAAATAATAGTGGAGGTATTGTAACCCGTTTTTTATTTCGGATTCTACAGAAACAAAATCTTTGAATACCTCTTTTGCATCCCCCTGCATTTGCTGATAGCTGCGTATGAATCCGGGAATATCTTTTTTTGCGCTATCTGCTGTAGTGCCTAGAATATTAAAGATAAAATCCTGTGTAAATCCCGGGTATTGCCGGTTTAATTTGTTCAGGGAGGCATCCAGGTTAAGCGTATCCAGTTTAAAAAAATCCTGCTCAAACCTTTCTACTGTTAGTCTTACGGGAATATTGGATACATTGGGGTGTGGGTGGTTATTTTTACAGGCAACCAAAAAAAACAGGCTTACCAGAGCAGGTAAATACTTCATGCATGAACGTTTTGCCGCACAAAAGTAGTTGGTGAGGGCTAAATAAGTACATTTCTTGAAGATAGAGATTGTTAAACCTGCTTATTTTACTGTAACAAGTAATATTCCTTGTTCACCATTCTCTGTATTCGCATAAAGTGAGCCGTATTGGGCATGCTCCAGGAATTGCAGGGGAGAAAACAGTAATTTTTTTACCGGAAACTTTTCAACCATCCGGTTAAAAGCTTTCAGGGTTATCATCACAGGAAAGGGTTCATCTTTATTATCCGCCTGGTACTTTACCATTGATATTGATTCATTTTCACCCCCAATCAAAAAAATACGGTTATGCAATTCATTGCCCGATATAAAAATATCAATAGGATAACTGTCGTGCCATTCGAAACCTTTTTCCCTGCTTAATTTGATGCATATCAGCTTGGGGGCATTCCTTCCACTTGCCCTTGACAAAAGGGCAGAGGAATTTGAAGGTGAAAAGCCGTTGATCAATGGGGCTGCATTCGCATACTTATCGGCACTGCCGGGCAAAGTCCTTATTCGTGTGGGCGTAGTGGCACTTGTGGTTGATGGCGGTTGAAAATCTGCGGCCCTGGATATGCTCAGGTTTCTGTTCAATGACCTATTTGAAATATCCTCATCAGGCTGCATGGATGATACACGCTTTGGCATACCATAGCTCAATTTCAATAGCGCAAAACTGCCGCTGTTTGCATATACCCAGTCATACAGCTGCAAACTGTTTTGAATCATTGCATCTGTGGCAGAAAATCCTTTTTTGAATTCATGAATCATTTCAGCAGTATAGGGTATGAACCTTGGTGCCAGTTCATTCTTTCTGCCCACGGGAAATGCAATGCTGTACAAACCTTTGTTGTTTTTTGAAACCCCGTCTACATACATACCTTCTGCCTGCATGCAGTTGCATTCATTGTTCTGAAATACATGCATACTTTTTAGTTTGGTATTTCTGAAATTGAATGTTTCACTAATCATTTGCTCCTCATTAACCGGGATGGTATTCACTGCCAGATCGCAGGAAATTCTGTAATTATTGTATCTGTCGTAAACCAATACATGCGTATTTCCGGCGTTGTCTAAAAAAATTTCCGGTTCAGCATCCTGCTCCTTATCCTGCTTGAAACTATAAGCCAGTTGTTTTCTGGCAATACCGTCTTTCCCTATTAAAACACCACTGATAAAAGAAGAATCAGCCGATTTTTTTGCCAATTGATAGAAAAGAAAAAAATTCTTATTGGCACTGTTCAGAAACCTTGGCCGGTTTGACAAGCCGTTGAGCAATCCGGAATTTTTACTGATAACTTCTCCCCCTTCATTGATTTCAAGCAGTTGAAAAAATACAGCGGCATTTTGCCTGCTAAGGGCTAGCAGCAAAAACGACTGTTCATATTTGATGACTGTTAAAATCTGTCGGGGAAAATCATATAGCACTGTTTTCACCGATCGGGAAAGCGTATCATAAATAGACAAACCCAGGTTTGCACCTGGAGTCTGGTCTACCAGAAAAAAGCTCGCACCCAGTTTACCCATAAAACCCTGTTGCTGTAAAACAGGGTCTTTGAGGGGGAAAAAACGAAATTCATGGGTTTGTGCTTTACCCTTGAGTAAGAAACAGATACTTATGAGGGCAATCCCAATTTTTTTACTATTTCGGGATAAAGCCATATTGGAATAGTGGGTTTTTTGAAAAAATTAAAAAACTAACAAAAGTTACGGAACTTTACCTGATGAAGATATTTTTAGCGCAGCAGAATTACCATATTGGCAATTTCGAAAGCAATACCCAAAAAATAATTCAGGCCGTCAGAGAAGCAAAAAGCAAGGGTGGTGATTTGATTATTTTCAGTGAAATGTGTATTTGCGGCTACCCGGCAAGAGATTTTGTCGAATTCAATGATTTTATTCATTCCTGCTACCGGTCGATTGAGTTAATAAAACAGGAAGCTGATACAATTGCCGTACTTATTGGAAGCCCTTCCAGAAATGCTTTACAAAAAGGCAAGAACCTTTTCAACGCTGCTTTTTTTCTTTATGAGAAAGAAATCAAGGCAGAAATTCACAAAACGCTGCTACCTACCTATGATGTATTTGACGAATACCGTTATTTTGAACCTGCTTTTGAATGGAAAGTCATCCCTTTTAAGGGAAAAAAACTGGCCGTTACCATTTGCGAAGATATCTGGAACCTGGGCGATAATCCGCTGTACAGAATTTGTCCGATGGACCAGTTAATGGAGCAGGAACCCGACCTTATGCTCAATATTAGTGCATCTCCATTTGATTATACGCACGACGAAGACCGTAAATCAGTGATCAAAGCAAATGTGCTGAAATATAAAATCCCCCTGTTTTATTGCAATGCCATTGGCAGCCAAACAGAAATTGTATTTGATGGTGCTTCCCTGATTTTTGATAAAAATGCCAATTTATGCAAGGCCTTTCCTATGTTCCGTGAAGCAATGGAAGGGGTGGTATTACATGATGACGGAACAATTGATGCACCCATAGTGGAGCCCGCTTCAAGGGTACCCGATAAAGAATTAAACCCTGCAACACTCGAGCCTGAACTGAATATTGCACAGGTTTATGATGCATTGATCCTGGGCATCAGCGATTATTTTGGCAAAATGGGTTTCAGTAAGGCAATCCTCGGATCCTCTGGCGGCATCGATTCGGCTGTTACCCTGGCTATTGCCGTTGCTGCCCTTGGCAAAGAAAATGTACGAGCCATTCTCCTGCCCTCGCCCTATTCTACCGACCATTCCGTAAACGATGCAGTTGAGCTGAGCAGGAACCTGGGAAATCCCTATGATATTATCCGCATCGATACTGTTTATGATTCTTTTTTAACAACGCTAAAACCTGTTTTCAATAACCTGCCTTTTTCACTGGCTGAAGAAAACATACAAAGCAGGAGCAGGGGTAACCTGTTAATGGCCATTGCCAATAAATTTGGCTATATACTCCTGAATACTTCCAACAAAAGTGAACTGGCAACAGGTTATGGTACCCTGTATGGCGATATGGCCGGCGGATTAGGCGTATTGGGCGATTGCTACAAATTACAGGTATATGCATTGGCAAAATACATCAACAGGAATCAGGAAATTATTCCTGCTTCCATTATCACAAAAGCCCCGAGTGCAGAATTAAGGCCCAACCAGAAAGACAGCGACAGCTTACCCGATTACAGCGTACTTGACCAGGTACTGTATCAGTATATTGAAAAAAGAATGGGGCCGGATGAAATTAAATCCATGGGATTCGACCCTGCTTTGGTAAACAGCACACTTAAAATGGTGAATAATAACGAATACAAACGAAACCAGTTTTGTCCCATTATACGCATTTCACCCAAAGCATTTGGTGTGGGCAGAAGGGTTCCCATTGTTGGCAAATACCTCAGTTAATCATGCAGTACCATTACCGGTACATGGCTATGGAAAGCAATTTGTTTGGTGTGACTTCTTGTAAATAAACTGTCTAATATCCCATGCTTTTTGGGAATAGTAATCAGGATATCAATCTGATTGCTGTTCACATAGTCATTGATGCCATCCAGGAAATTATTATTTTCCTGCAATTGAAGAATGGGGTCGAAATCTTTGAACATGATATCCAGTTTTCTGCTTTCCAAAGAAATATCCGTTAAAGAAATATGCGCACTCTTCTCAATATGTACGATGTGAAACCTTGCTTGTGTTGCTTTCAATAATGATTGGATGGAACTTACAGGTGTTGTTTCCAGTACCTGCTTAAAATCGCTGGCCAGTAAAACATTTTCCACTTTTTTAAATACAAGTCCTGCCGGAATAATGATTACCGGTGTCTGGCTGTTTTTTGACACCTGCAAAGTATTGCTGCCAATCAGTGTTTCCTGCAAAGCACCTCCTCCAGTAATGCCCATTACTATCAAATCGGCATTCAGCTTATTACAAACCTCATCCAGGCCATTGTTCAGTAATCCGTATTCACAATAGGTTTCGAGGGAGCAGCATTTGGGGCAGAATGCTTTTAAAATCAGTTTGGCTCTTTCCAGGCCTTTGTTGCTATCGGCTTTCAACTGTTCCTCATCCAGCAACTGAATGGCGGGAACCATCGCTGTTGGGTCAATCATCATGGGCGACTGGTAAGCATTGAATAAAATTACTTTGGGGGCACCAATCTGCTCGGCCAGTTTTATGGCATACATGGCTGCATTCTGTGCAGTAACAGAAAAATCTGTTGGAACTAATATGTTTTTCATGGCACTAAATTGTACCGTAAAGCTATTCGGGAATAAAGGGGATAACTATGACATTGGTCATCCGGAAAAATGATATTTGCGGGTACACACAAAAGCCCGGCAGTACCGGGCTTTTACAAATATATAAGCTGTTATCAATCAATATTTTCGATAATACCTGCAATGCCCTGGCCACCGCCTACACAGGCTGTTACCATGCCGTATTTTTTGTGCAGCCTTTTCAAATCGTTCAATACCTGTACGGTAAGTTTACAGCCCGTGCAACCAAGCGGGTGGCCCAGTGCAATGGCCCCGCCATTGATGTTAACGATATCGGTATTTAAGCCAAGCTCACGAATTACCGCCAGCGACTGTGAAGCAAATGCTTCATTCAATTCAATCAAATCAATATCCTGCAAATTCATGCCCGCCTGTTTCAACACTTTGGGAATGGCAGCCACGGGGCCAATGCCCATAATGCGCGGGTGTACACCGGCAGCAGCACAATTCACCAAACGTCCAATGGGTTTGATACCCAATTCAACAACCATCCTTTCGCTCATCACTAAAACAAAGGCAGCGCCATCACTTGTTTGAGAAGAATTGCCTGCTGTTACAGAGCCACCGATGGCAAAAGCAGGTTTTAATTTTGCCAGCGCTTCAATACTGGTATCGGCTCTTACCCCTTCATCTGTATCTACTACATAGGACCTGGTTGCTTTTTTTCCTTTCTCATTTACATAGGTTTCCTGAACGGTAACGGGCAGGATACCCGACTTGAAATGCCCGTCCTGTATCGCTTTCATGGCTTTTTGGTGAGAATGGTATGCGAATGCGTCCTGGTCTTCCCGCGATACATTGAATTCTTTTGCAACCGCTTCGGCAGTAAGGCCCATACTCAGGTAATAATCCGGCTCTTCAGAAGCAATGGAATAAGCTGGTACGGTTTTCCATCCTGCAGTAGGTACCATGCTCATGCTTTCCGTGCCCCCGGCAATAATACAATCGGCCATGCCCGTGCGAATTTTTGCGGTAGCCAATGCAATACTTTCCAGTCCACTCGCACAGTACCGGTTAATGGTAAACCCTGCTACATCAATGCCCAGTGCCCGTGCAGAAATGATGCGGCCAAACTGCAGACCCTGTTCTGCTTCAGGTACGGCATTGCCTACAATCACATCATCCACCCTTTTGGTATCAAGCTGTGGCACAGATGCCACCAATCCCTTAATTACTTCAACAGCCAGATCATCCGGGCGAAAAAACCGAAAACCACCCCGCTTGCTTTTCCCTACTGCGGTACGGTACCCCGCAACGATATATGCTTCCTGCATAAAATGAGTTTTATCTGTTCAAATGTAGGTAATTTTCAATTAAAAGTTGTTTATGCAACTATATTTTCAAACTACGGGAAAGCACGGCCCCTTATTGGTTATTCTTCGCTCATGGCCGGGCATTCCCGGAGCAGCATTTACCAAAACGCCCCAGTCCCTATCTTCGCAGCATGATTTACCCCCTTTTGCGGGAAATGCTGTTCTGTTTCCCCCCCGAAGATGTGCATTATTTTTCCATGAACCTGCTTAAAACCGGGTGCAGGATCGGGCCTTTTAAATCATTGCTGCACAATAGTTTTAACCTGGATAACCAATCCCTGAAAAAAAACGTATTCGGACTGGATTTTAAAAATCCTGTTGGCCTCGGGGCGGGATTTGATAAGAATGCGCATTATTTAAATGAACTGGAACTGCTGGGATTCGGTTTTGCTGAAATAGGCACTGTAACCCCAAAAGCACAGGCCGGAAATGAGCAGCCTCGTCTGTTTCGCCTTCCGGCAGATAAAGCCCTTGTCAATAGAATGGGTTTTAACAATGATGGCGTTGAACAGATTAAAAAACGACTGCTGAACAGAAAATCTTCGCAGCATATTGCCGGTAAATCAACATTGGTGATTGGTGGTAATATTGGAAAAAACAAGCTAACGCCCAATGAAGATGCCTGGAAGGATTATTGTACCTGCTTCGATGCTTTGTTCGAGGCTGTTGATTATTTTGTTGTAAACGTGAGCTCTCCCAATACACCGGGCCTGAGAGAGCTGCAGGAAAAGGATTCCCTGAAAAAAATACTTTCTGAACTGCAATTCAGAAACCAGGCAAGAGTAAAACCCAAACCCCTGTTGCTAAAAATAGCCCCTGATCTTAGCAGGGAACAGTTGGATGATATTGTATCACTGGCTTATGAAGTGGCTTTAAGTGGTTTGGTTGCAACCAATACCACCATCTCCCGGGATAAGCTTCTTACCAGTCCCTCCAAACTCGCAGCCATCGGAAATGGTGGTTTGAGCGGTTTACCGTTACAAAAAATGTCGACAGAAGTAGTGGCTTATCTTGCAAAGCAAACCAATCATCAAATCCCCATTATTGCCAGTGGCGGTATATTCAGTGGGGCTGATGCAAAAGAAAAAATAGCCGCAGGTGCAGCACTGGTGCAGGTTTGGACCGGATTCGTATATGAGGGTCCTTCCATTGTAAAAAATATCTGTAAAACCCTTATTAACCAATCAACCAATGGAAGTATTGTTTAGTTCTGAGAATCTCATCAGCTTTTTTGTATTGGTGGTACTGGAAGTAGTGCTGGGAATTGACAATGTTATTTTTGTAAGCATCATCATGAACCGCTTACCCAAAGTATTACAGCCCAAAGCCAGGATTACCTGGATGATAACGGGCATTATTTCAAGAAGCATACTGTTATTCGGTCTAAGCTGGTTACTGAAACAGAAAGGAGTTGCTCTTTTTAGTTTACTGGATAAGCCTTTTGATATTGCCAGCCTGGTAATGATTGCGGGGGGCTTGTTCCTTATCTATAAAACAGTAAAAGAAATTCACCACAAACTGGAAGGAGAAGAAGCGCATCTATCCGGCAACGCAAAGCCGCTCTCTTTTACCAATGGCATTTTACAGATCATGCTTATCGACATTGTTTTCAGTTTCGACAGCATCATTACTGCCGGCGGTACGGCTAAAAGGCTGGAAGTAATGATTGCAGCGGTTGTAGTAGCAATGATTATCATGTTCTTATTCAGTGCCAGGATTGCGGCTTTCATCCACAAACACCCAACCCTTAAAATGCTGGCACTTTCATTTTTAGTCATGATCGGGTTCGTATTGCTGGTAGAAGGCTGGGACAGCGAAGGAGCACATAATCTGCACCTGAAAAACTATGTTTATTTTGCAATGGCTTTTTCATTTCTTGTTGAAATCCTCAACATGCGTATGCGTAAAAAATATACCAAACCTGTGGAACTAAGGGAAAAAGTCTTGCAGGATGATACAGAAAGCAATTCAGACATGGCAAAATAAGTTGACCGCCGGTAACGTTTAGTAGTTGACCATTAAACACAAATTACTAAATCTAAGCCGATATGATCTGGTTTAAAAAATCCGGTTGGGTCTATATTCCTGTACACCCTGCAGGAATAATTGTTTCAGCATTGGCATTTTTATTTCTTATCCCTGTTTTCACTGCTATTATCCGCTCCGGGCATTCCGTTTCTGATGATTTGTATCAACTGTTTGTCTATTGCACCTGCACTGTTTTCTGGTGGAAATGGATTGCAGAAAAAACTTCAAATTAATCACATGCAAAAACAACCACTTAGGTATTCCTTTAAATATGCTTTTCAGGGAATCGGGCAGTTTTTTTTGAAAGACAGGAACGGTAAAATTCATCTGTTTAGCAGCCTAATGGTTATTTTGGCCGGTATTTATTTTCAGGTATCCCCGGCAGAATGGATAAGTCTCCTGCTCTGTTTTGGCCTGGTAATTGGCTTTGAAATGATCAATCACTCCATCGAAAAACTGGCCGATGCCCTGCATCCCGGGCAAAGCCCTTTCATCAAAATTGTTAAAGATGTAGCGGCGGCGGCGGTATTATGGGCTGCTATCCTAAGTTGCATCACCGGGTTGATCATATTTCTTCCCAAACTATACCTGTTATGGCAAAGCTGAAAATTTCCTCCATGAGCAAAATGCTTTTTTTGAGCATTTCGTTTACCATGGGTTTATTGTTTATACGCTTCATGGTTGCCCATACTTTTGATTACCGTTTCTATGGATGGAATACTTTTCTGGCAGCAATCCCTTATGCAATAAGTACCTTATTGATAAAATGCAAAAAATGGAATTTTTCAACGTGCTTATTGTTACTGTTTTGGCTATTGTTCTTTCCCAATGCCCCCTACCTGATTACCGATTTATTGCATTATGAAGAACGGCCGCCTATTCCATTTTGGTATGATATTTTATTGGTCATTTCCGCCACCTGGAACGGTCTGATACTCGGCTTTGCTTCTTTGTGGAATATCGAAATTTTTCTTTCGCGATTTATCAGGCCATTGTTTGTTCAGTTGGCGGTATGCACGGGTTTATTATTATGCAGTTACGGCGTTTTTCTTGGACGGTTTCTCCGTTTCAACAGCTGGGATATCATCAGCGATCCGGCATACCTGGCTTATACTTCGGCACACCATGTACTTTTACCGCAGCGCTATCCAAAAATATGGGTCTTTACTTTTTTGTTTGCCCTGCTGTTGATGCTGATGTATACTACACTGAAACAATTTGCTAAAATGGCCGGTAAGGAAAAGATTGGTAGCTAACAGATTGTCCTATTAAAAATCGAACACCCTGTTATTCGGGATTACGCGTCGCTCAAGGCCGCTGGCCCCCTCCCTGTTCCCGGATTGCTTAGAAATATGCGATTAAAAATGCTGCTAAGGTTATTTTTATTTTCCAATTTTTGTGATCGTTAGAAATTCTAATAACAAAATTCGTTAGCACCTGACATAAAAGAAACTACTTAAAAATAGCCGCACTAAAAAGGGCAGTTAATAAAATTAACTGCCCTTTTTTAATCTATCGCTTGATTCATCAGAAATCAAAGCCTAGGGCGAAATACCAAACAGGTTTTCCTACAAATACTCCTTTCATAGGCCAGGCCGTATCCAGTTTCATGAAATAACCCAGCAGGGTACTTCTTACACCAAAGCCATAGCCTCCGGCAAAAGGTCCCAGCCCGCCTGCATCAATACGCACGATTACCGGTGTATTAGCCGCTGTTATTACTTCTCCGGGACGGGTAATCCCATTGAATTTCCCGTTCCAGGCCGTTCCCAGATCAACGAACTGTGTTAACTGAAAATTACGAATGAAGGCATTGTTGATGGGCTTGTTCAACAAAGTTGCGAATACAGGAAAGCGGAATTCACTGTTGATGACAACCGCATTATTTCCGTTGGCAATATTCTGGTTATAGCCCCGCATATTCAAAGCCAGCGATTGGAATGCATAGGTTTGATCGGCAGCAGGCTGGTTTTTATTGAACTGTGGTCCAATCCATCCGTCAACCCCGCCCAGGTAATAAATCAGCTTCTGGTTACCCCAGGAAAAATCTCCGGCTGCCCTGCCCGCCCAGATAAAATTGCGGTAAATTTTATGGTAAATTCTTCCATCGAAACCAAGGTTCAGGGTGGCTTTGCCCTTGCCTACCGTTGAATTAAAGGTAGGCACATTCATATCAAAGTAAATTTTATAACGCGAGCCTACCCAGATATTCTGTGTGGGATTAATCGTATTATCGTGCACATATTCAAAGCGTGAAACAATATACCTTGTTACGGTATCATTGTATTTCAAAGCGTTCTGGTCCGGCATGCCTGAGTTATTATCATAAGCCCTTAAAACTCCCTTGTCTGTCCGATAACCAATGGTGGCCCTGAAACTTTTTACTTCATTGAAGGGGAAAGTCGCATTGAACTGATACAGGTTGGTATACAACATGGTATTGTAACTGGTATTAAAGAAGTTGCTAACATTGCTTCTGTAATACGTAATACCCCAGTCTATTTTCTTGCGCAGGTTCTGGTAGGTAAAAAAGATGTCCTTGTCGCTAAGATTGGTTCCGAACCTTACCCCACCCACAAATTTTTTATCTTCCATCAGGTCACTCACGCCCACCCGGAAAGTAAAATTGAAATCGTTACCGTTATTCAGCTGAATAGGACCGGAACCACCTGCATAAGGCTGGTACCTGTTTACCAGGATATTATTGGTGAACCCGCTCAATACATAATCAGAACTGAATTTTAAGCGGTAGTCGAATAATTTTGATTTACTTAAAACCGAACCCGGTAAAGCTGCAGGCAAATCAAGCTTATTGATTTTGGCAAGGCTGGTATCGGGTTTTTCATCTGCAAATTCATTCTGGAAAAAGTCTTTTGCTTTTTTTGCCGTATCTGTCGCAGCCTTTTTATCATACATAATCGCTTTCCCCTCGATGGCCTTCCTTTCTGCTGTTATTTTTTTGGCGTATTCTGTCGGGCGGGCACTTACATTTCTTTTGGTTAATGCCTGTTCGTCTACTTTTAATTTGTAGAGAAATTTATAATCACCCTCTCTTCTTACTTCACTAACGGTTCCATTGTTTCCGGCAATCCTTGTTTCCAGCAAACTGCTCTGGTAATTGGTAATGGGGAAGGTATAGGTAGAATCTTTGTATACCTGAAAATAGCTCACACTATCTGGTTCCTGTTTTTGCCAGGCACGCAGGGTTGAATCAAATTCTTTTGTACCCGGATTGCGCAACAGTTCATCACCGATATAGTATAAGGTATCCAGTCCGTTTCGCTGTGTGGCAAAAAAGCCCGCCCATCTGTTGCCAATACCATTTTCATCGGATACATAAGTAAAATGGTTGGTATTGTACTGCATGGGATATCTTGCATTTCCCTGTTTTACATTGGTCAGTTTGGTCAGCTGCTTTAACTTGCTATCGTTCAGAATATCTACCATGTAAATATTGTAGCGATGCTTGCCGGGCAGCACTGTATCTGCATTTGGTGCATCGGGGTCGGGGCGGTTGGATGCAAAAATGATTCCGGATTTATTGGGAAAAGATACAAATGTGGGGTCCAGGTCATCATAAATATCATTGGTAATCTGGGTTGATTTCTGTTCTTCTATTTTGTATGTATAAATATCGGTATGCCCGTTTTTAACGGCACTGAAAATCAGGGAATTTGCATCCAGCATAAAAGATGCATCCAGTATCTGGTCAAACCCGGTAATTTCCTGTTTGTATCTTTTGTATTTGGCAATCACATCGTATACAAACATTTTTATTTTGCCTTCCTGCCAGTAAACAACCAATAACCGGGTTCCTTTTCCATCCCATGCCATAATCGGGTAATTGGGATTGATATCACCCTGGTTGGTTCTTACACCAATACGCAGCAATTCTTTTGCGTCATAAAAATTTTCCATCAGCTTCACTTTGTACTGCCCCCTTCTGAATTCGACCACTCCATAAGTGCCGCTTTTTGGATTGGGATTGGCCTGAAAACGGAAATAATCGTTCTTGGAAATATCTTCCGAAACAGTGAGCTGCCCCTTGGGCTGGTTTCTTCGCTGGCGGATATCTTTTGCATACAATTCCTGTTCGTATTGCATAAAGTCGTTCAGTACTTCCTTGAATTTCTTTTTACAAACCCTTAAACAGGCATTGTTGAGGTTTTTATAAATACGTGCCAGGTATAGCAGGTAAGTAATATTTTCCTTGCGGTATTTTTCGCCAATATAATACCAGAACGCATGACCGGCTAGTACGGGTTTTTCAAAAGCAAACTGATAAAATGAATTGTAACGACCCCCCAGTATGGCACTTTTCAACTCATCGTCTTTTTCGGTGCTCCATGCCTGTCCTGCATAGGAAACATATCCATCTACCAGCCATTTGGGCAGGTCCAATAATGCCTGGTTGCTGGCAAATTCGCCAATATCATCGCCAAATAAGAGGTTATCTGTTAGTACCCTTGCAATGCCCTCCCTGATCTGTTTTTTCAGGCGTTCATGGTTACCATCAAAATAAACCACCAGTTTATTATTGACCAGTTTGGTTAAACCGCCTGAATTCTGCCAGTCGTTGCCCAGGCCAATATTGCTGCTTTTATAATCATTGTAATTATTATACACAATGATATTGGCCCTTCGCTGTAAGGAATATTCAACAAAATTTTCAATAGAGCGCAGTTCTTCTTCTGCCACCTGTGCCACAAATTTTCCCAGGTCCACGCCTCCCTGGGCGATATAGGTATTAAAATTGGGCGACTGGTAAAATTTCCAGATAAATTTTTTATGCTGAATGCGGTTTTTGCCAAATTCTACTGAATTTACCTGCGCTATCGAAAACACCGGAAAAATAAAAATTACCAAAACCAGCCATTGTGAGATTCGATTCAGTTGCATATCCGAACTTTAGTGTTTTAAAATTAGGCAATTACCATTAAAAGCAGGTAAAAATACGATTATGATCAAGGTCAAGGTATTTACATTCAGCCCAATACAGGAAAACACCTATATCCTTTACAATGAACATAACAAAGCTATCATTATAGACCCGGGATCTTATTTCAGTGCTGAACAGGAAACGTTAAAAAACTTTATAGATGATACGAAGCTGGAGCCCATTAGGTTGCTGAATACCCATTGCCACCTGGATCATGTATTTGGAAACAAATGGGTAGCCAAAACCTGGGGGCTGGAACTGGAAATTCATGCAGGCGAACAGGAAATGCTGCAATTAGCGCCTTTATCCGGCGAAAAATGGGGCCTTCCCTTCGAAAACTATTCGGGCCCCCTCCATTTTTTAGCCGAGGGAGATACCATAGTCCTGGGTGATGACCGGCTTACCATCCTTTTTACACCCGGACATTCGCCCGCCAGCATTTGTTTTTATTGCGAAAAACAGCAGTTCTTGATTGGTGGTGATGTTCTTTTCAGGGAAAGTATTGGCCGAACCGATCTTCCCGGAGGCAACCACAATACCCTGCTGAAAAGTATCCGCGAGAAACTGTTTGTGTTACCTGATGAAGTAACCGTTTATTCCGGGCATGGCATACCTACCAGTATCGGGCATGAGAAACTGCACAATCCATTCCTCCTATAACATCCACGCTTTCTTAGTAAGAAGATCCGTTTTTTTGGTAGGCCATGATAAAAATGGCGCCGAGGTTTTTATGGGGGGGGATATAATCATCAAATTTATCCTTATAACCCTTACCCACCCTGATCTGTACGGTTTTCCACAACTGTTCCCAGTTCAGGTCCTTGCCCAGTCTCAGCTGTTCGCTGATGGCATCTATCAAACTCTGGTTAACCACCCCTGCAGCCACCTGCTTCGAGGAAATGATGTGTGCAGTTGGGCAGATTTTTAAAATATCGTTGAGTTTCTGGTAGCCGCCGCAACTGCCCAGCAGCACAATTTTAGCGCCTGCAGATAAGCGGTCGATGGTTTCCTGCAAATAATAACTATGCCCCCGATGTATCACCATTGACGGCACCAGGTTTTGCCCGTCAAGATAACTGATCAAACTATCCTGTGCCATAATATCCAGCTCCTGTTTTTCATCCAGTGGGAGATTGGCATAAATGGTAACAGGAGCCCCATGGGCCGAATTGATTTCCACCCAAAATGGCTTGCGGATGATTTTCCAGTTGGCATTCCCAAACCTGTTCATAAAAGCACTGAAATACACTGTTGCATCCTTGTCGCCATAAGAAAACTGCTGAATGATTACCCTTCCTGTCGAATCCTGCAAAGATTTACGCGGCATGATATAAACGGGGTTAATGCCCAGTCGCGCAGTGAGGTCAATTTTATTGGCCGGGTCCATGGATTGAAAAATGGTCAGCATCAAATCATAAATCAACGCACCCCGGGAGTTTTTTCTTTTTTTATTCTCATTCAGGTTATACTGTAACTGTGCCAGGATTAATTTTCGCAACTCGGGGTTAAATATACTGGCATAGGAATCTGCCACATCCACGGCATCTTCCAGGGAAGTGGTTAATTCAAGGCCCGTTACAAAATTGCGCATCATTTTTTCTGCCGCAGCTTTGTCCATTCTTCCGAGAAAATTATCCAGGGTATTATAGGCCGCACTCATTTTAATGAACTTCTTGTAATAATCATGCTGCAGCAATAGAAGCAGAGAATCGGAGCTGGGCGCTTTCATTCGCTGAAATATTCTCGGGTAAACACCTACTACAAAACTGGAAGTGTACATTTCTTCCTCTCCCATCACAGCCAGGTAATACAGGTCTTCCGGTCCCAAATCATCCAGCACCCTGAAACGGATTTTTTCATTTGCCTGATCGTGTAAAGCATTGATTTCATTGATATAGAGCTCAATCGCTTTGGACTTCAGTTTATTGGTGAGTGCCATGGCGGCCATGGGGGTATCCCCTTTCTGCATCCTGGCAGCATAATCAATCCTTGTTCTGACCAATAATTTATAATAGCCCGAAGAACTGTCATTTGATACCAGTGGCCTTATTGAATCGATGGATAGTTTTCCCCGGTAAAGATTATCCAGAAAGGGAAAATACATCCTGCCTGTTTTGCTGAGCGACAGCCTGCTGATGATTTTTACCAATGGGTGATTGATGGACTGTATTCTTCGCCCCAGGTCATTTGGCACGGCTGCATAGTTGTACAGTTCTTCCTGGTTTTGGAAAGCGGCTTTTATAATGAGGCTGTCGGCATAGCGATTGTTGGGATATTTGGTTAGTATCCGCAGAATCTCTTTGGGGTAACGCTGGCAATGCTTTAATACCAGTATGTCCTTACCGGCCGGAATACCCGGATTGTCTTTTAAAGCGAAATTGTCAATCAATATATTGCCGGTTTCCGGTTCATTTTCCCTGATAATATCCAGGATTGAATTACCTGCCAGGTCTGCCTGCATTGCATCTTCATAAGCTTTTACTACTGCGGGCAGTACGGCAGACTGCAGCATTTTATTGCGATAGCCGGAAATGAATGCGCTTAACATTTCATTCACGCCCCTCAGCCATTTGAACTTTGCGTTATCGCTCAGGCTGCTATTGGATTCAATGGCAGCACGCATATTGTTCACTTTTATTTTAACCGATTTGTTGATTGACTGGTCGAGCCGGAGATTTCCCGTTACCGGGAACAGTGTATCGGTTTTATGAGCAAGTCTGGCTATGTTTTTGAGGGAGCTGATGATCTGTTCATGGTGGTAATCATGCGAAGGCGGAATGGGTGGCATGGGTATTTCCTGCTGCGCAGCGGCTATTATACAAAGCCAGAGGGCCCCAATGCTCATTAAAAATTTCTTCCGATTCATATCAATCCTCAAAAATAAGCTCATTTATCAGTACACAATCAATTAGGTGCTTTTGCAGTTAACAATAACATAATGAGCAGAAAAGCCGTATTTGCCATTCTTTAAAATTAAATTTGTGTAAACATACCGTTAACATGGAAGTTACGCCAAGGAAAATACTCATAGCAGACGATGAACCGGATATCTTAGAGATAGTGAGCTATAACCTTAGCAGGGAGGGTTATGAAATATATACTGCCAAAGACGGAGATGAAGCCATTAACCGTGCCAGGCAGCTGCATCCCGATTTGATTATCCTGGATGTGATGATGCCCAAAAAAACCGGCGTGGAAGTTTGCCGGATACTCAGAACCCAACCCGTTTTCCAGGATACCCTGATTATTTTTCTTACGGCATTGAGTGATGAAAATTCTCAGATAAAAGGCCTTGAATCCGGTGCCGATGATTATGTGAATAAGCCAATCAGTCCGAAAGTTTTGGTAAGCCGGGTGAATGCTTTATTCAGAAGAACACAAAACAAGGAAACAGACAAGAATATTGTTATTGGCAATATCACTATTGACCCGGTAAAATTCCTCGTAATCATTGACGGAAAGGAACTGGTATTGGCCAAAAAGGAATTTGAATTATTGTACCTGCTTGCCTCCAGGCCGGGCCGTGTGTTTCTGCGCAATGAAATCCTTTCACAGGTATGGGGCAATGAAGTAATTGTTGGCGACAGAACCATTGATGTACATATCAGAAAAGTGCGGCAAAAACTGGGCGTAGATTGTATTACTACGGTAAAAGGCGTGGGTTACAAATTCGATCTCTGATCAGGAAAAACCAACAATTTTCTCTGCTCCCATCCCATCAATCTGCTAACTTGCAGTAAGGTGCAGTACCGGTGCACTTAAGTAATCGTACTATGCTTACAACCAAAAACCTTTCGCCGCAGCAATTATCGGCTTTTACGGCTTTGATATTGTCGATACCCATTTCAATAGGTATCTGGATTATCAGGCCCGACTGGCTGATTGCACTGGTTTCCTTCTGTACCACATTTGTAGGTAGTTATTTGCTCATCCGGTTTGTACTGGAGTCATTTATTTACCGGAAAATAAAACTGATTTATAAATTCATTTACCAGACCAAAGCGAGTAAACGAGAAGAAACTTATTATAAATATATTTTACCGCAAAAAGGTATTGATGAAGTAAGGGAGGATGTGGAACAATGGGCCGAGCAACGAAGTGCCGAAATAGAATTGCTCAAAACCAATGAAGCTTACCGCAAGGAGTTTTTACAGAACCTGGCACATGAATTCAAAACACCCATTTTTGCGATACAGGGCTATGTAGATACTTTATTGGGCGGTGCGATGGACAATCCGGAGCTACGCAAAAAATTTCTGGAGAATGCCGCCAGGAATGTGGACAGGATGGTAAACCTGGTGGAGGACCTGGATGAAATTTCCAAGCTGGAAAGCGGGCAGCAGCCGCTGGACAAGGAAAATTTTGTGGTGCAGGAACTTATCAGAGAATCCTATGAAGCCCTTTCCATTAAAACACAGGCAAAGAATATCCGCTGCAGCATCAAAAAAGGATGCGAATCGCCGGTTACGGTATTTGCCGACAAGGAAAAAATCAGCCAGGTAATCCATAACCTGCTCGAAAATGCTACCAAGTATGGGAAGCAGGATGGGTCGATTGTTGCAAGCATCTACCAAACGGACGGAGAACATGTGCTGGTAGAATTTAGCGATGATGGGATTGGTATTTCCGAAGAACATTTGCCCAGAATTTTTGAGCGGTTTTACCGAACAGACCGCGGCCGGAGCAGGAATGTGGGAGGTACGGGATTAGGGCTGGCAATTTGCAAACATATTATTGAAGCGCACGGACAAACCATGCATGTACGCAGCAAACCGGATATAGGTACCACTATTGGTTTTACCGTTTCAGTTAAAAAAGATTAATATATATATTTAATGATTATTAATATTTTAAATAATTAATAATTTTTAAATATTACCAAATTATTAATTATCGCCAGCCACCGGTGCCTGCAATATATAATGCTATTTTTGCATAAATTTTATACTATGGGTATCAATAATTTTGGTCGTTTTTTTATGCCGAAAAACAAGGTTTTCTATGAGTTATTTGAAGACGTTTCGGAGAAAGCGCATGAGATGGGTATTAAGTTAAAAGAAATGGTAAGTGAACCCAACCACGATAAAAGAGCAGCCATTTTAGCCGTTATCGAAGACCTGGAGCATAAAAACGACGACAACACACACCGCATTTTTACCGAGCTGGGAAGAAATTTTATTACTCCCTTCGACAGAGAAGACATCCACTACCTGGCCACTTCGCTGGATGATATTGCCGATTATATTTATGCTTCTGCCAAAAAAATCAATTTTTACAGTGTCAATCCCAACGATACAGGTATCCAGAAAATGGCCGACCTTATTTTACAGGGAACGGTTGAAATCAAGAAAGCTGTTTTTGGTTTAAGGGACATGAAGAACCTGCGTGAGATGACAGAAGCCATGGTAAAAGTGAACAGCATTGAAAACCAGGCCGATGATGTATTTGACATGAGTATTGAAATGTTGTTCCAGCAGGAAAATGACTTTAAGGAAGTGATCAAGAAAAGAGAAATTTATCAGGTAATGGAAATTGTTACCGATAAATGTGAGGATGCAGCGAATGTGATCGAATCCATCATCATTAAATACGCATAAACCTGCGATCAAGCATTAAGCATTAAAAAATAAGGATTGCCGGCAGTTGTTTCACTAATTTATCCGGCCCCTTTCATTTTAATCTTTAATTACAACCCTTACTAATTAACTGTTCTTCATGATAACCTTACTTATTATCATAATCATTCTGGCTTTCGTTTTCGATTACATCAATGGTTTTCATGATGCAGCCAATTCAATTGCAACCATTGTTTCTACCAAAGTACTTACCCCTTTTCAGGCAGTGGTATGGGCGGCCTTCTTTAATTTTGCGGCTTTCTTTATCTCTAAATACCTGATTGGAGGATTTGGTATTGCAGATACCATTGCCAAGAGTGTAACCCTGGAACGGGGCGATCCATTGGCTTTGTATGTAATACTTGCCGGCTTATTATCTGCCATCACCTGGAACCTGATTACCTGGTGGTTTGGCATACCTTCCAGCTCTTCCCATGCATTGATTGGAGGTTTGATTGGTGCTGCTGTTGCCCATTACCAAACATTCGGGGTAGTGGTTTCCCATAAGGTAATCCCCATTATTTCCTTTATCGTATTTGCTCCGCTCATTGGTATGGTTATTTCCTTTATACTAACCATCATCATTGTGCATCTATGTAAGCGATCAAACCCCTATAAAGCAGAAAAATGGTTTAAACGGCTGCAATTGGTTTCCTCTGCCGCTTTCAGCATTGGGCATGGAGGTAATGATGCACAAAAAGTAATGGGCCTGATTGGCGCAGCCATGGTTGCCAGCAAATATATCCCTACGGTAAAAGACATACCAGACTGGGTTCCCTTGTCCTGCTTTGTTGCCATTGCACTGGGTACGATGAGCGGCGGATGGAAAATTGTAAAAACAATGGGCACCCGTATTACCAAGGTAACGCCGCTGGAGGGTGTTGCAGCTGAAACAGCCGGTGCCATGACATTGTTTCTTACCGAACATTTTAAAATCCCTGTTTCCACCACACATACCATTACAGGTGCCATTATTGGTGTTGGTGCAACCAAAAGATTAAGCGCAGTAAGATGGGGGGTTACCGTTAACCTGTTATGGGCCTGGATCTTAACCATTCCCATTTCTGCATCGCTGGCAGCTATCTTTTTTTACCTGCTCAAATTTTTTATCTAATTCATCATTTGAATTGATATTTATCCTGAATAAGAATTTAACTTGCAGGATAAATAATTGGTATGTCAAAAATTCTGGTAACAGGTGGATGCGGATTTATCGGATCACACACGATTGTTGATTTACTGGAAAACGGTTTTTCTGTTATTTCCATTGACGACAATTCAAGATCGACTGCTTTTTCTATCACAGGCATTGAGCAGATTACCGGAAAGAAAGTTAAAAATTACAAAGTAGACCTTAAAAACTATGATGAAACCCGTGCCGTATTTCAGGAGAATACGGATATTACCGGGGTCATCCATTTTGCGGCATACAAAGCTGTAGGAGAATCTGTAGCGGCGCCCATCCTATATTATGAAAACAACCTCTTTGGCCTGATCAATCTGCTCAAATGCGTGGATGAGTTCAAGGTCCGCGATTTTGTTTTCTCTTCTTCCTGTACTGTTTATGGTAATCCCGATCTTATTCCCGTAACAGAAAACTCCCCCATTAAACAAGCCGAATCGCCCTATGGTGCTACCAAGCAGATGGGCGAAGAAATTATCCGCAATTTCACGAGGAATGGCAATACCATTGGTATTCTGCTGCGGTATTTTAACCCTGTTGGTGCGCATCCCTCTGCATTAATTGGCGAGCTTCCCGTTGGTAAACCCCAGAACCTGGTACCTGCCATTACCCAAACAGCCATCGGAAAACTACCCAAAATGCTGGTTTATGGCACCGATTACCCCACCCGCGATGGCAGTTGTATCCGTGATTATATTCATGTATGTGATATTGCCCATGCACATACCCTTGCCATCCAATACCTGGCCGATAACAGGAATGAGGGCAACTGTGATGTGTATAATCTGGGCACCGGTGATGGCGTTACCGTATTGGAAGCCATTCATAGTTTCGAAGAAGTAAGCGGCGTTAAATTAAACTATGAACTGGGGCCAAGAAGACCGGGAGATGTGATTTCCATCTATGCCAACAACGATGCTGCCGTAAATAAACTGGGCTGGAAAATAAAATACAGTCTTGCCGACATGATGCGTACTGCCTGGGCCTGGGAACAAAAAGTGAAAGAGGCAGAAGACAAAGTGAAGAACAATTAATGCAGGCTATTGTAATATTTTATTACATTGTCAAAATCGCCCTGTTTCCTGCATTTCAGCTTCTTTTCCAGAATAAAATCATTCACTTCTTTGGATTTATCGGCCAGTACCAGCAGGATATCTTCCTGGGATGACAATTTAGCAATGGCTTTGCTGGACGCCCCATACAATTCAAACACTTTGTCAATTCTTTTGATGGCCACAGTTGCATTATAGGGCTTGTATTCTCCCTCTGAAAACTTGGTACATTCCAGTAAAGAGGCATTGCCTCCTGTTAAAACCCGGTAATAAGTGTTGGCCGTTTGGTTTTCTACTGCCGGAAAACCGTTTTGAAACACCATTTTGCTATCGGTAAATTCTATGCGCTTAACCCTGCTCACCGCTTCCAGTTCCGCCCCATTGATGTCGAGGTAATAAACAATATTATCCTTCAGGTTAAGCTTTACATTTCGGCCGGTAATGATGCTGCCATTTTCCAGCGTGAGTGTTGCAGGCAGGTAATTATCCTTATAAAAAACAGAACCTTCTACTTCACTAAGTTTGGTATTGAGGATGGCTTTGCCACTTAGATCCTGCATGGTAGAGCCGGTGGTGATTACCTGTGCCTGGGCATTTGCCGTTAAGCAGGCAATAAAAGGAAGAATACACTTAAAAATTAATACGCTTTTTCTCATAATACATTTTACTAAATGTACAAAGGAAAGCTTATTGATTAACCATTTTCGCGGCATTTTCTGCCATCGACAATGCTTCAATGAATTCATCGATATCGCCGTTAATCACGGCATCCAGGTTATAGGAAGTGAGCCCGATGCGATGATCCGTTACCCTTCCCTGGGGCCAGTTATAGGTCCTGATCTTGGCACTCCTGTCGCCCGTGCTCACCAGTGTTTTTCTCTGCCGAGAAATTTCGTCTTCCTGCTTACGCACCTGTTCTTCATATAATTTGGAACGAAGCATATTCATGGCTTTTTCGCGGTTGCCCAGCTGCGAGCGTTCTGTTTGGCAAACCACCACCACTCCTGTGGGAATATGGGTAAGGAATACTTTGGTTTCTACTTTGTTAACGTTTTGTCCGCCTGCGCCGCCGCTTCTGGCCGTTTCCATTTTAACATCGCTCTCTTTCAGTTCAAAATCCACTTCCTCTGCTTCGGGCATAACGGCAACAGTTGCTGCAGATGTATGAACACGTCCCTGTGTTTCTGTATTGGGAACACGCTGAACCCTGTGTACGCCGCTTTCAAATTTCAAAGTACCGTATACATCTTCGCCTGTAACTTCTACTACCACTTCCTTATATCCGCCAACCGTTCCCTCGCTTTCGCTTACAACGGCTGTTTTCCATCCCCTGCGGCTGCAAAATCTTAAATACATACCAAGCAGGTCGCCTGCGAACAAACTGGCTTCATCACCCCCGGTTCCGGCGCGTATTTCCAGGATGGCATTTTTATCGTCCTGCGGATCCTTGGGTATCAATAGTTTAGTAAGGTCTTTTTCGAGTATGGTTTTTCTTTCTTCCAGTGCGGGCA
>JBDKLG010000237.1:0-3923 GCA_039795695.1 Bacteroidota bacterium | reverse complement strand
CATACAAAAAACAGGTAACCCCATTTTTTCAGCACGGGTTGAAGCGTGATAAAAATAAACATGGCAAAGCCAAAATGATTGGTAGCATGTGAAGAGGGGAAGCTGAATCCGCCGGAGCAGTTATTAAGTAGCAGCCTTACCTGACCTGCCAGGTTTGGGTCTCTGCAGGGGCGAACGCGTTCGAAAATATTCTTCAGCAGGTTGCTGCTTGTTTGATCTGTAATGGTAGCAGTTAGTACAATGAACAGTATCCAGTAAAATGCTTTGTCCTTGAAATTGAGTATGGCCAAAACAATAAAAAAAAGGTAGAGAGGAATCCAGGTATTGGCTTCGCGCCACCAGGGAAAAATGCCATCGAAAAAAGGACTGTTCCATTCGGTATTGATTTTTAAAAACAGCCATGTATCCATTTCACCGATGGATGCAGTTATTTTTTCAATAAAGGAACTAAATAAAAGATATGCCGGCATAATGGGCAAAGATAAACTTAGGAATACAGTATTCGTTAGAACAATTTAGCACCTTTTCATGACTAGTTAGCCGCAGACCGGCAGATTTATTTGTATAATCTGCGAATCTGCGGCTGGAAAAATGAATTGTTGAGCATGTTTTTAACCAATACAGTTAATTACCGTAAGATGATTTTATATGGGTGCTTAGTATAAAAATAATGGAAGATATATTTACCCGTTGAATGTCTTAACGATGCACGATAGGAATAATCACCTATTGTTTCCTGGCAACAATAATCATGCGTGGAGATTTTCTTACATCGTACCTGCCTAAGTGGTAATCCCCGAATACTTCCTGTACCTGCATTCCCTGGTATGCAAGCATATCGGTAAAATCGCCGAGGGTAAATTTTGCCACCCGTTCTGTGTACAGGTGCTTGGGTGCTTTGATGGCGGTATCGGTAATCTGTATCTGTTTAAAAAAATGTTCTTCTGTATGCCATTTGGTGATGTGGAAGGTAATATCATCGATGGTGGTGCTGAAGAGCTTTTCAAGCTGGTCTTCCGTATGGTGTACATTCAGGTAATCAACCACAAATATGCCCCCTGGTTTCAGGCTTTGTGCGATGGTTCTGATGGCATTGTCGTGTTCACGCCTGGTTTTAAAATAGCCAAAGCTGGTAAAGAAATTAAAAGCATAATCAAAATAATTGATCCAGAAAGGCAGCCGCATATCGTGCTGAAAAAAATGCAGTCGATCTTCCTCTTCCTGCTTTGCTTCCTGTATGGATGCTGCAGAAAGGTCGATGCCTGTTACATCAAAACCCATATCTGCCAATGCTTTGCTATGCCTTCCTTTTCCGCAGGCAATATCAATCATTGCCGTCCCTTTCTCAGGATTCAGGTAATCAATCAATTGCCTGATGAATTCCATAGCTTCCTGATCATCCCTGTGTTGGTATAACAAATGATAGTAATGTGAATTGAACCAGTCTTTGTACCAGGCTTTATCAGGCATAATCCGCTATTGTACTGCGAAATTACGACAGCAGGGCAAACAAAAAATTTGAATTATGTTTGCAGTCCCAAAATTGGCAGTAATGGCATTAATTAAGAGCATTTCCGGTATTAGAGGAACAATTGGCGGTAAACCGGGTGAAACACTGAGCCCCATTGATGTTGTGCGTTTTACAGCGGCATTTGGCAGCCTTTTGATCCGGGATTCTGCTAACAGAAAAATAGTCATTGGCCGTGATGGCAGAATCAGTGGTGAAATGATTCAGCGCCTGGTTGTGAGTACTTTAAATGCATTGGGTCTCGATGTGATCGACCTTGGTTTGAGTACTACCCCTACGGTAGAAATGGCCGTTGTATTTGAGAAAGCGGCAGGTGGCATCATTTTGACTGCCAGTCATAATCCCAAAGAATGGAATGCTTTAAAACTCTTAAACAGCAAGGGAGAATTTATCAGCGGAGAAACAGGTGCCCAGGTATTGGAAATTGCAGCCAGGGAAGATTTTATATTCGCTCCTGTTGACCAGCTCGGAAAATACAGTACCAATGAACATGCTTTAGAGAAGCATATTGAAGCCGTAATCAATTACCCATTGGTAAATATTGCTGCCATTAAAAAAGCCAAATTCCGCATTGTAGTAGATGCCATCAACAGCAGCGGTGCTTTTGCGGTTCCTCAATTATTAAAAGCAATGGGTGTAAAAGACATCACCGTGTTGAATGGGGAGGTAAACGGACAGTTTGCCCATAACCCCGAACCCCTGCCTGAAAATTTACTGGATCTTTGCAAAGAAGTGACCAGGCAAAAAGCCGACCTGGGTATTGCAGTAGATCCTGATGTTGACAGGCTTTGTTTTGTTTGTGAAGACGGCTCACTATTTGGTGAAGAATATACTTTGGTAGCTGTGGCAGATTATGTTTTGCAGAAAAGGAAGGGCAATACAGTCAGCAATATGTCTTCCACAAGGGCATTAAAAGATATCACCGTTAAACATGGAGGCAATTATTCGGCAAGTGCTGTGGGTGAAGTAAATGTGGTAAACAAAATGAAGGAAGTGAATGCCGTGATAGGCGGTGAGGGCAATGGAGGTATCATTGTTCCCGACCTCCATTATGGAAGGGATGCATTGATTGGCATAGCTTTGTTTCTCACACACCTGGCTGGTGAAAAAAAGACCGCCCGCCATTTAAGAAACACTTATCCGGATTATTTCATGAGCAAAAACAAAATAGAATTAACACCGGGATTTGATTTGAAAAAAATATTTGACTATATTAAAGCGAAGTACAAAAAACAGGAAATCAATACGGAGGATGGTTTGAAGATTGAGTTTGAAAACGACTGGGTACACCTGAGAACCAGCAATACCGAACCGATTATCCGTATTTATGCAGAGAGCAATTTTGCAACTACGGCTGCCAATATTGCCCAGAAATTGATGAAGGATATCAGGGAGGCGATGTAAGCATTTTGGGCTTGTTTATGCAGAGATGGCGCATAACAGTACTTCTATTAAAATTGATGAATGATGGAAAGAATTTATTTGGACAATGCGGCAACTACAAAGCTTGACAGTGAAGTGCTGGATGCGATGATGCCTTATTTAACAACCAATTTTGGTAACCCTTCTTCGATTTACAGTTATGGCCGTGAATCGCGGATGGCTATCGAGCAAGCACGCAAATCAGTTGCGAAAACCCTGAATGCGCATCCTGCTGAAATATTTTTCACCAGCGGTGGTACAGAAAGCAGCAATACAGCTATTACTGCTGCTGTAAGGGATTTGGGATGTAAGCATATTATTTCTTCTGTTATTGAACACCATGCCACCACACATACGGTAGAGTATCTCTATCACAACGGCGAAGCGGCATTGAGTTATGTGAAATTATTGCCGAATGGCCATATTGACCTGCAGGACCTGGAAAAGCTGCTGGCAGAAAGCGAAGAAAAATGCCTGGTAACACTGATGCATGCCAACAATGAAATTGGCAATATGCTCGATATCAAGGCTGTGGGTAATTTATGTAAATTATACAACGCTATTTTTCATAGTGATACTGTACAAACCGTGGGGCATTTTCCTTTTGATCTGAGGAATACTCCTGTACATTTTATTACCGGGGCCGGACACAAATTTCATGGCCCGAAGGGGGTGGGGCTTTTGTACATCAATGAAAATGTAAAAATCAAACCTTTTGTACACGGTGGCAGCCAGGAAAGAAATATGCGTGCGGGTACAGAAAATCTTTATGGTATTGTTGGGTTTGCCAAAGCCTTACAACTGGCTACAGACAATTTTGAAAAAGACAGCAACTATATTACCGGTTTAAAGTTATACATGATGGACCAGCTCAAAAAGTTCATCAAAGGGGTTTCCTTCAACGGAGATCCGGCAGGCAGGAGCTTATATGCAGTACTGAGTGTAAGTTTTCCGAAAACAGAAAAAAGTGAAA
>JBDKLG010000236.1:0-6177 GCA_039795695.1 Bacteroidota bacterium | reverse complement strand
CTGCACGAAGACCCCCAGGTACCTAATTATGGCAAAAGAGGATCAGGACCAAAGATGAAAGAAAACCTTGTATTAGCCATCGAACCAATGATTAACCTGGGCTCAAGAGAAGTATATACAGATGATGATGGTTGGACTATTAAGACAAGGGATGGCAAGGTTTCTGTGCATTTCGAACATGATGTATGTGTAAAGAAGGACCAGGCATTGATTTTGTCTGATTACAGCATTATTGAAGCTGCAGAAAAATCTAATCATTATCTGAATACCAGTTATTATTAGTGTGCGCAATCAGTTTGAGGGCCTGATGATTTTGTATCAGCCGATTTAAGTTATGTTCAACTGCTACAGACGAACCGGGAAATACCCCAGGAATAAGTGATTATAAAACCAATTCAATAAAAGTAACTGCAATGAGAAAATTTATGACCTTCCTGCTGATTGCCGGAATCCTGCAATCTCAAGCCCAGGACAATGCTGCTGTTGTTCTTAAAAAAGAACTGGAATCTGCGCCAAAAATAGAAAAAGATGCAAAAGACAGTTCACAAAAGCTATGGAGGAAGGGGGGTGTATTTGGTCTCAACCTCTCCCAAAGTAATCTGAGCAACTGGGCTGCAGGCGGCGATGATTATTCTCTTTCAATCAATACCGCTATTAGTGCATTTGCTTACTATAAAAAAGGCAACCATAGCTGGGATAACACTGCCAATTTTAACCTGGGATACATCAACACCACCACTCAGGGCGCAAGAAAAAATGATGACAAGGTAGACATTGTCTCAAAATACGGCTATGCACTGAAACCTAAGCTGGACCTTAGTTTGCTGTTTAATATCCGCTCCCAGTTTTTTAAGGGTTACAATTATATTGATGCCAATACCAAAGTGCTGAATTCAGATTTTATGGCACCGGGATATATTGTTTTGGGTTTGGGTCTGGATTACAAACCGCAGACAGATTTGTCTATTTTCTTTTCTCCGCTAACAGCGAGATGGGTAATTGTAAACAATGATAGCCTTTCGGCCAAAGGGGCTTATGGAGTAACTCCCGGAAAGAGGGGTACTTTTCAACTGGGTGCTTTTGGAACTGTGAATTATAAAGCAGCCCTGAATAAAAATGTAAGTTATACAGGCCGGCTGGATTTGTTTTCAGATTATTTGAATCACCCGGAAAATATTGCCATCAATATGACCAATTTATTTGCAGTTAAAATTTCCAATATCCTGGCCGTAACTTATAGCCTTGATTTGATTTACGACGATAATGTGCGGCTTTTCGGCCCTTCCAAAAATGCACCGAGGCTTCAGGTAAAATCTATGATTGGCGTAGGATTATTGGTCAAGATTCAGGGTAAATAAAAAATACGACAGGCGAATAAAAAACGGCAAAGTCAGTTTGCCGTTTTTTATTGTATAATCTTTATTCTTTTGAGTAACTTTCAAAAAAGGAATAGATGAAAAACCTGTTATGTCTCAGCGCAGTTGTCTGTATCAGCTTATTAGGCTTCGGCCAATCTGAATCAATCCTCAAAATCCGGGCCATACGCGAGGGGAGGGAAGACAAATGGTTAGAAGAATATGTTTCTTTTCTTTCCATTCCCAATATTGCCGCGGATACAACCGGACTAAAAAGAAATGCAGCATACATCATGCAAATGATGCGTAACAGGAATATACAGCAGGTTCAATTATTGCAGGCCAAAACAAAAAATGTTGCACCGGCCATTTACGGAGAAATAGTTAGTCCGGGAGCTGAAAAAACACTGATTTTTTACGCTCATTATGATGGCCAACCCGTTGACAGTTCCCAGTGGGCAAAAGGCCTGAGACCATTTGTTCCAACACTGGTGAAGGGGTCTCTGGAGCAAGGGGCAGAAATGACAAGCTTCTCAACAACCGGATTTAAAATTAATCCGGAATGGCGCATCTACGCAAGAGGCGCTTCAGATGATAAAGCAGGTGTGATGGCCATTCTGGCGGCTTATGAAGCGATTGTAAAAGCCGGTATTCCCCTTCAGTATAATATTAAATTCTTCTTTGAAGGAGAAGAAGAAGCGGGATCGGGTCATTTGAATGAAATATTTCAACAATATGCTTACTTACTTAAATCGGATCTCTGGATAATTTGTGATGGACCCGTACATCAGTCAGGTAAAAAGGCGGTTATTTTCGGTGCACGAGGAGATGCACATGTTGACATAACCATTTATGGCCCGGCAAGACCCCTGCACAGCGGGCATTATGGCAATTGGGCTCCCAATCCGGGTTTGATGCTGGCGAAACTCCTATCCTCAATGAAAGATGATTATGGAAAAGTAACCATTAAAGGTTTTTACAGTGATGTACTTCCCCCGACCGAGGAAGAAAAAAAAGCCATTGCGGCAATCCCTACGGTTACTGAGCAAATGAAAGCAGAATTGAAATTTGTGCAGGAAGAAATGCCGGGTATCAGTTTAGAAGAAGCCATCATGTTGCCCTCTCTGAATATTAATGGAATGCAGAGTGGAAATACCGGGAAAAAAGCAAGTAATGTAATTCCCGTTACCGCAACCGCTGTTCTGGATCTGCGGATGGTGCCGGGGAACGATTATCAGTTGCAGCAGCAAAAAGTAATTAATCATATCAAGGAGCAGGGATATTATGTAACTGATACCGAGCCAACGGATGCACAGAAGAAAAGTTTTACTAAAATAGCAAAAGTGCAGTTGAGTGATGGGTATAATGCACAAAGGACCCCGCTTAATTTTCCTCCGGCACAAAAAGTAGTAGAAGCGGTACAAAGCACTACAGGCGACAAAGTGGTTTTATTGCCTACGATGGGGGGAAGTTTGCCCTTATTCTTATTTGAAAAATACCTGAATGCCCGCACCATAACAGTACCTATTGCCAATCACGACAATAACCAGCATGCCGAGAATGAGAATATCCGTTTACAGAATTTATGGAACGGTATTGAAACCATGGCTGCTATTATGATGATGAAATAAAATGAAAGAAAAAAAACTAATAGTGATTGGTGGTGGCGCTGCAGGTTTTTTCTGTGCTGTAAATGCGGCAAGAATGAATCCTTCATTAAAAGTGACAATTATTGAAAAGTCCAATAAACTTCTGTCAAAAGTCAGGATAAGCGGAGGAGGCAGATGCAATACAACGCACGCCTGTTTTGATATGGAAGAACTATCCAGAAAATATCCCAGGGGCCAGCATTTTGTTAAAAAAGCATTTCATTGGTTCAATACCAATGATACGATTGCCTGGTTTTTAGAACGGGGTGTTAAACTTGTTGCAGAAAAAGATGGTAGAATGTTTCCTGATACAAACGACTCAGCAACCATTATACATTGCCTCTTAAAAGAAGCCGATAAGTATGGCATAGAGATCAAACTGCAAACAGAACTGAAATACATTGAACCCGAAGCCAGTGGGTTTTCAATTCATCTGGCAGGCTCGCCAAAACTAGCTGCAGATTATCTCTGCGTCGCCTGTGGAGGGTATCCAAAACCAGCAATGTTTGACTGGCTTAAGCAACTAAAGCATACGATAGAAACTCCCCTGCCATCACTTTTCACTTTTAATATGCCCGGTAATCCCCTCAATTCATTAATGGGGGTAAGTGTTGAAAATGCTTTGATTAAAATAGCCGGAACCAAACTGAAAGAGCAGGGACCCTTACTGATTACCCATTGGGGTATGAGTGGCCCGGCAATTTTAAAATTATCGGCATGGGGGGCAAGGATACTTGCAGACATGAATTACCAATTTCAAATTACAGTGAATTGGTTGCCTGAATACCCTGAACAGGAATTGCGCAAAGACTGGACCTCCTTTCGGGAAACTTATGCGGCTATGAAAATGGGTAATAAAAACCCTTTTAACCTGCCGTCAAGACTTTGGATATACCATTTGGAATGCAGCAATATTTCGCCTGATATCCGATGGGCTGATTTGCCAGCCAAACACCAGAACAAATTAATTAGTCAATTGACAACACAAATCTTTGAAGTAAAAGGCAAAACTACTTTTAAAGAGGAATTTGTTACCTGTGGAGGTATTCGTCTTTCAGAAATAAACCCCAATACCATGGAAAGCAAAACTCAACCCAATTTGTTTTTTGCGGGTGAAGTAATGGATGTGGATGGAATTACCGGTGGGTTTAATTTTCAACATGCCTGGACAAGTGGTTGGATTGCAGCCAGGGCGATTTCCTTAGCTGCAAAATAACCTGCAGTATAACCACTATTGTCTATAAGCCAGGCCAGGCCGATTCTTGGCGTTGAATAATGATTACAAACTTTTTTTTATTAATTTGGGAGTGAGTACCTGTTTGCTCAGGCATGCAACTGCTATTAAAGCAGGTACTTACATGTGATCATCATTTTGTACAGCCTTTTTATCCTCTATTATTTATGTTGAAGAAGCATACGCAACCCGGAAGAAAACAACATCCTTTCGCCATCGTTTTGCTCAGTAACTTTATTCCTTTGTCAACAGATTTCAAAGAATTTCTGCTGTCTAAAGTAAAGCACCATAGCTTTAGGAAAGGGGACCTGCTCTTAAAAGCCGGCGACAAATGCGGGGATATGCATTTTATCAAGAAGGGATTGTTCAGGGGTTTTATGGAGGAGGATGGCAAAGAGATTACTACCTGGATGAGCTGTGAAAACGAACTTGTTACTTCTATCTCAGGCTATTTTGGCAGGCAACCTTCGCTTGAAAGTATCCAGGCACTTGAGTCCGGCATTACAGAATCCTTTAGTTTTAAAGACATACAATATAGCTTTGATCATTTTCCTGAGTTCAATCTTCCCTATCGGAAACTGGTAGAGCAGTACATGATAAGCGCCGAGAACCGGGCATTCCTGGCAAGGATACCCAATGCACGAAAAAGATATGCGTATGTAAAAAACTCCACTGCCAATGTGCTTACTGCTGCAGATGCTGGTAACTATACAGTTGTAGTAACGGGCGGTTGCAGCAATATAACCAGTGATGCCAGTGTATGGACAGTGAATCCTTTACCTGTAATACCTGCGATAACAGGCGCTGCCCCTGTATGTGTTGGAAATACTATTCAATTGGCCAATGCAATAGCAGGTGGTGTATGGGCATCAACCAATAATGCGGTTGCTACTGTTAGCACATCGGGTCTGGTTACAGCTGTAAATGCCGGTACGGCAACCATCAATTATACCGTAACAAGTACTGCAGGATGTGTTTCATTTACCGGTACAACTGTTACAGTAAATGCGCTGCCCACCGTAACTGCCGCTGCTTCCTCAACTTCTGTAAGCAAGGGTTTAACAGTACAATTATTAAGTACGGTTGGAGCTCCGGTAAGCAGCTATAGCTGGACGCCGGCTGCCAATTTATCCGGCGCAACAATTGCCAATCCGATAGCAAGAGTGGTTGATAATACCATTTATACAGTGGTGGTAACCAATGCACTGGGATGTACGGCCACAGCCAGCACAAGCGTTACTGCAGTGGAAGATTTGTATGTACAGCCAACCAATGTATTTACACCCAATGGCGATGGTATCAATGATCGTTTTGTGATTAAAAACCTGGATCAATATCCTGTAAATAAACTGCAGGTATTTGACAGAACAGGCAAGGTTCTTTACGAAAGAAATAATTATACCAATGACTGGGATGGAACTGTTAGCGGAGCACTGCTAACAAAAGATACTTATTTTTATGTACTGTCTGTGAAAGGCCAGATTGTGAAGAGAGGTACCATTACTTTGGTAAGATAGCAGTAGTAAAGGGTTTTGGAATCGCATGAATACAATCATATTGATCAAAATAAATAGTGTATGAACTACAAAAAAAACATAATTGCAGTGTTACTGGCAGCAGGATTGTTGTTACAGTTGCAGGCAAGCGCACAACAGCAGATGGAGAATAGTATGAGCCAGTATTACCAGAACCGGATGCTCTGGAATCCGGGTTTTACGGGGGGTGACGGCAATAAAATATACGCTTTGCAAAACCGTAGCTGGGTTGGTTTTGATGGGGCACCAATAATGACAAGTTTTAGCGGAGAATTGTTATTCGGAACCAACTCAGCGGCAGGTTTGCAGGTGTTGAATGATGTAACAGGTATACTGAAACGCACTTTCGGCATATTCAGTTATGCATTCCGGGTAAAATTAAGTAAGGAAGAACAGCTCAGGAT
>JBDKLG010000235.1:0-7983 GCA_039795695.1 Bacteroidota bacterium | reverse complement strand
ACCTGGAGACCTGGTGCAGATTATATTGAATTGCCGGATAGAAAATTCAGTATTGGCTCCAAATACCCTACCATCAATGCTTCTATTACCAGTGGTATTCATGGATTGTTTGGAAGCAATGTAGATTATACCAAATGGAAGCTAACCATCAGTGATGAACTGGACCTTAAACTGATGGGCCAGCTGAAATACAATATTGGTTTCAGTGGATTTTTTGATTCTGCCAAAACATTTATTCCCGACTACAATCACATAATTGGTAACCAGACCATTTTTGCCTCAAGAGAACTGAACAGTTTTCAGCTGGCTCCCTATTATCTGTATAGCAATAACCAAAAATTTAATATACAGGCACATGCCGAATACCATTTCAATGGCTTGATCAGCAATAAAATTCCCGGCTTTAAAAAACTGAATTGGTTTTTTGTAACTGGTGTGAACGCCCTCCATATTGATAAGGGCGCTGATTATGTGGAATGGTCTTTTGGCATCGAAAACATTTTCAAAGTTATTCGGGTAGATTATGTTCTTGGTTTTCCCAAAGACGGCGGAAAACCAAGCGGATTCAGGTTCACGCTGCCGTTTTTTTAGTTCTCCCTTTCAGCCCCCAATGAAGGCTATTACCGCATAAAAGAAAATAAAACTGCCGACCATTTTTTTAGCCGGCACCTACCTGAAACTGGAATTTCCTTATTTTTGCCCCGAAATTTTGGCTACCCTGCAAGTAGCTCCAATGTGAATGGAACATTCTTTGGACCTGAATGGATTCCGGGATGTCTAAAATGAATTTTATGCCTGTATTACACAACCGCGTGTCAAACGAGGAGCTGAAGCAGCGCCTCATGGAAGAAGACTTCCCCAGAACCACCATCAGTTTTTATTGCTATTTCCCAGTTCAGAACCCACAGGAATTCCGTGATTTTTTGTACAGGGAATTGAATGCATTGCATGTATTCGGGAGAATCTATGTGGCCAAAGAGGGCATCAATGCACAGGTTAGTGTGCCTTCAGCAGAATACGAAGCATTTCAATCTTTTTTATACAGCATCAATCACCTGAATGGGCTGCGTTTAAACATTGCAGTAGATGATGATGGAAAAAGTTTCTGGGTACTGAAAATAAAAGTCCGGGAAAAAATTGTTGCCGATGGGATTGCCGATCCTGCATTCAGCATGGAGAACAAGGGAAAATATGTGAACGCAAAACAAATGAACGAGATGCTGCAGGATCCCGAAACCATCGTGATAGACATGCGCAATCACTATGAGTTTGAAGTAGGGCATTTTGACAGGGCATTGGAAATTCCTTCTGATACTTTTCGCGACCAGTTACCCATGGCTGTTGATATGATGCATGGCAGGGAGGATAAGAAAATTATTATGTATTGCACAGGTGGTATCCGCTGCGAAAAAGCAAGTGCTTATATGCTGCACAAAGGGTTTAAGAATGTTTTTCATCTGGAAGGAGGCATCATCAATTACGCCAAACAATTGAAAGAAGAAAACCTTTCGAGCAGGTTTATCGGTAAAAATTTTGTATTCGATGACCGCCTTGGTGAAAGAATCACGGATGATGTAATTGCCAAATGCCACCAGTGCGGCCAGCCCTGCGACCATCATACGAATTGTAAAAACAACGGATGCCACCTGCTTTTCATACAATGCACCACCTGTGCAGAACAGTTCGAAGGCTGTTGTGGCCAGGAATGCAGGGATACCATGCATATGCCGGTAGAACGGCAGAAAGCAATACGGCAGGGCCTGGACCTGGGGCAAAATATTTTCAATAAAAGCAAACAACGCTTAAGGCCCAGACTGGACGAAATGAATGGCCTGAATGAATAATGGTGTATTTGCTTCCGTTTGTCCTGTTTTAATTCAAAAAATTCCACGGGTTTGTTATCTTGTTTGCTGAATTTATGAAACGAGCTTTTACAGGTATATTGATTGGATGCATGTTGGTATTTACAGGCGGTTATCAGTTGATAACAACCTGCTACAGGATTGGACTAAGAGCGGAGATGAAAAACTACCTGCGCAATAATCCCCATAGCCGGCTGGCCACCGTTTTTTTCTTTCACACAGAAAAAAATCAAATTAGGGAGAATGGTTTTGAATGGGAAGAAGAAGGTGATGAATTCTCTTATAAAAATGTACTGTATGACGTGGTTTCTGTGGAATACAGAAACGGACAGGCGATCATCCATTGCATCAATGATGCAAATGAAACAAGACTGGTACAGTTCGCCGAAAGCCTCGAAAGAAAAAAGCAGGACCCTGCCAATGATACCAGGTTGGCTTTTCAAAAATTAATGCAAATCAATCTTGAATTACTACCTGAACAAACAACAGTCAATTTCTTTGTTCAGAAAAATAAATATTTTCCCGTTTTTGAATCCAGTCCAACTCAAATAGTTTTAGATATAATACCCCCGCCGCCGCAATACCCGGCCGCTTAATTTTTTTAGCTCAACTTATTTCTTTTTTTAAAATCAGTACATGAAAAATATTTTTTGTGTCATAGCGGTTGCTATGGCTTTCCCGTTTTTTGCACATGCACAAAAAGAAAAAATTAAAGACAGTGTAGAAACAGAACCCTTTACTTTAAATGAAGCAGTTGTTTATGCCAATAAGTTTCCTGAACTGCATAAATATGTTGCACAAACCATCAAAGTAATCAGAGACAAGGCTGTTTTGAGTTACCAGGCAAATACCGGCGATATCCTGATTAATACAGGATCGGCTTTTGTTCAAAAAAGCCAGCACGGTGGCAGCAGTCCTGTTATCCGCGGATTTGAAGCAAGCAGGGTATTATTGATGGTAGATGGAGTAAGGTTAAACAACGCAATTTACCGGGCGGGGCATTTACAGAATATCATTACCATTGATAATATGGTTTTAGACAGGGTAGAAGTATTGTATGGGCCATCTTCCACGCTTTATGGAAGTGATGCATTGGGCGGAGTGGTTAATATGTATACCAAAAACCCCCAGCTAAGCCCGGGCGATAAAACAAGTATTGGCGGCAATGCACTCGTACGCTATGGCAGTGCAACAACAGAAGCAAGGGGTCATGTTGACTTGAATATCGGAGGAAAAAAATGGGCATCTTACACTTCGTTTACCTATGGCTCTTTTGGCGATATTGTACAAGGTGCCAATAGGCAATCGGCCTATCCAACATTCGGCATGAAAAATTTTATCGTTCAGCGATATGGCATAACGGATAGTGCATTTGTAAACCCCGATCCAAACAAACAGGTGGCCAGTGATTACCAACAAACAGACCTGACCCAGAAAATTTTGTTTCAACCCAAAGAAAATATCCAGCACATACTCAATATACAATTGAGCAATTCCGGAAATGTACAGCGTTACGACCGGTTAACAGAAGTATCGGGCGGATTGCCCGTTTATGCAGAATGGTATTATGGTCCGCAGATTAGAAATATGCTTGCCTATAGTTTTTCTGCGAATAAACTGAATGGATATTTTCAGGAAATTAAACTCAATGCGAATTTTCAGGATATTGAAGAAAGCCGTATTACGAGAAGGTTTAAGAATAATAACAAGGATTTCAGATGGGAGCGTGTGAACCTCTTTGGTTTTTCTGCAGATGCCAAACATTACAGCGGTAAAAATGAAATCCATTTTGGAATAGAATCCTATACGAATTATGTGCGTTCTACAGCCGAAAGACAGAATATTGCTACCGGGGCATTAAGCAGAATAGCTACCAGGTATAGTGACGGGCCAACAAAAATGAGCTCACAGGCCATTTATGCCCAGCATTCCCTGAAAATGAATGAGAGGTGGACTTTGAATGATGGTCTGCGAATCAACTATGTGAAGATGGATGCACGGTTTGCAGATACAACCTTATTGCATTTCCCCTTTAATACTGCCATCCAGCAGCATGTAGCGGTTACAGGAAACCTGGGACTGGTTTATGCAACACCTCAGAATTTCAGGCTTGCATTTCTCTTAAGCAGCGGATTCAGGTCGCCCAATGTAGACGACCTTACAAAAGTATTCGATACCAGAACCGGTTATGTAGTAGTACCCAATCCTGAGCTGAAACCCGAGTACACTTATAATGCAGAAATAAATTTTAACCAGTATGGGGAGAAACTGAGTTTTGGGGGTTCTTTATTTTATACCTGGTTCCGGAATGCCATTGTAGTAGATAAATTTTTGTTCAATGGCCAGGATAGCATCATCTACCAGAATGTAAAGAGCGGTGTTTTTGCACCACAGAATAAAGCAAAAGCAACCATCCTGGGGTTCAGTGTGAATGCTTCCTATACTTTTATGCCGCATACCAGTGTAGACCTGGTATATACTTATACAAAAGGAACTTATACAAGTGCGGGTGTTGATGTTCCACTGGACCATATCCCGCCAGCTTATGGCAGGGCAGGTATCAAGCACCTCAACAAGGGCTGGCAGGCTGAGTTTTATACACTCTTCAATGGCTGGAAACGGATTGCCGATTATAACCCCAACGGTGAAGACAATGGCCAATACGCAACAGCCGAGGGAATGCCTTCCTGGTTCACACTAAATATTCGCGGACTTGTAAAACTTGGCAATAAAATCTCTGCCCAGGTATTATTGGAAAATTTACTCGACAGAAACTACCGGTATTTTGCCAGTGGCATTTCTGCACCGGGGAGAAATCTGGTATTGAGCTTGCAGGTAGGGTTTTAGCAATAAAATCCTGAACTAAAAAAGTGTCGGCCTGAATAAATGCCGACACTTTTTTTATCCTCTAAGCTTGTCAAGAGATTCGTTGACCAGCCTGAATGTTTCCTTTTCGTCCAGGTAAACAGGTACGAATGGCTTTCCGGTTACTTTTTCGAAAAGCTCAATATATCTTTTACTGATGGTATCAATCCATTCATCGGTCATTTCCGGAACTGTCTGCCCTTCTTTACCCATAAAATCATTGGCAATCAGCCATTCCCTCACAAATTCCTTGCTTAGCTGTTTCTGTTTTTCAGCTCTTGCCTGTCTTTCTTCAAATCCGTCTGACAAAAAATACCTCGAAGAGTCAGGGGTATGAATTTCGTCCATGAGATAAATACTGTCGCCAATTTTTCCAAATTCATATTTGGTATCTGCCAGAATTAATCCCTGTTTTGCGGCAATTTCTTTCCCCCTTTCGAAAAGCAGGAGGGTATATTTTTCCAGTATTGCCCATTCTGCTGCAGTTGCAAGCCCCTGTTCAATAATCGCTTCTTTGGAAATATCTTCGTCATGGCCTGCTGCTGCTTTGGTAGAAGGGGTAACAATAGGGGTGGGAAAGAAATCGTTTTCTTTCAGCCACTCCGGCATGGTAACTCCGCATAAAACCCTTGTACCGCTTTGATAAGTTCTCCAGGCATGTCCTACCAGATTTCCCCTAACCACCATCTCAATTTTAAAAGGCAGGCATTTTTTGCCGATGGAAACATTGGGTGCGGGTACAGAAACCAGCCAGTTTGGACAGATATCGCGGGTAGATTCGAGCATGAAAGCGGCAATCTGGTTCAAAACCTGCCCTTTGTACGGAATGGGTTTGGGCAGAATCACATCAAAAGCAGAAATACGGTTACTGGCTATCATTACCAACCAATCGGGTTGAATGCTGTAAACATCCCTCACTTTTCCGTGATAGAGGTTTGTTTGAAGCTGAAATTGAAAGTATGACATACCCAAAAATACCTTGCGTATGCATAAATAAAGGGCTGTTGGGATAATTTTTCTCAACACCTGCACGTTATTTGTGAACAAATTAAATTTTTATAGAAAACTAACAAATGCTATTTTTAGTAACAATTCATTTTTAAAATTGCCATTATGAGAAGAAACTTAGCCCATTTCGGTTTGCTTGCGCTTGGTACAGCTATTACTGTATCAGCTTTTGCACAGCAGTCGACTACTGTATCAGGTAGTGTAAAAAATGGTAAAACAAAAGAATCAATTACAGCCGTATCGGTTGCGGTAAAAGGAGGAACGACAGGTTCTTTTACTGACGATAAGGGCGCATTTAAGTTTTCTACCACCCAAAAACTGCCATTTACGCTGGTATTTTCTTCTGTTGGATATGGGAATAAGGAAGTGGTGGTTTCATCAAACAACCAGGTAGTAAATGTAGAAATTGACGCCGTATTTACTTTGGGAGATGAAGTGGTAGTTTCTGCTTCGAGGGTGCCGGAAAGAATCCTCGAATCACCCGTTTCTATCGAAAGAATTGGCAATGCTGCTATCCGTAACACACCCGCTACCAACTACTATGACATGATTACCAACCTGAAAGGTGTTGACGTAGTAACAGCCAGTTTAACTTTCAGAAGTGTGGGCACCCGTGGATTTAACAGCAGTGGTAATGTTCGCCTGAACCAGATTGTAGACGGAATGGATAACCAGGCACCGGGCCTGAATTTCTCTGTGGGCAGCATCATCGGACCTACTGAACTGGATGTAGACAATATTGAGTTACTGGCCGGTGCTTCCTCTGCATTATACGGATCCGGAGGTATGAATGGTACGGTTCTGATCAACAGTAAAAGTCCGTTCAAATACCAGGGATTGAGTTTTCAGATTAAACAGGGCTTGAAGGATATTGATAAAGCAAAAGCACAGCGCGATATGTCGCCATACTTTGACTGGAGCGTAAGATGGGCAGCAAAAGTGAACGACAAATTTGCCTATAAAATTGGTGCACAGCTCATACAGGCAAAAGACTGGCTGGCAAATCAAACCGATAACTATTTGAGGCCGCCTTCACCGGGAGCCCCCCTGCCAAATGGTGGAGTAACTACAGGAAATAGAAATACCGATCCCAACTATGATGGGGTAAACGTATATGGAGATGAAACCAATTCCAATCTGGCACCGGTATTTGGAGGTGTAATGGCTGCGAACCCTTTTTTAGGCGTTATTCCTGTTGGAGCTTTACCGGGAATTACCACCCCTGTTCCAATACCATCCAGCATTCTTACCCCCTTTGCCGCTACCGCACAATATGTTTCCAGAACCGGGTATAATGAAAAAGATGTGATAGCCCCTTCTACCGTGAACTTTAAATTAACCGGGGGACTTTATTATAAAATAACCGACAAAATTGAAGCTTCATTTATTGCCAACTGGGGTACCGGTAATAGCGCATATACAGGAAGTGACCGTTATTCTTTCATGGATTTGAAAATTGGCCAGTATAAACTGGAAGTAAAAAGCAATAACTGGCTTGTTAGAGCATATACAACCCATGAAAACTCAGGAGGTTCATTTAATTCAACCATTACCACCCGATTATTCAATGAGGCCTGGAAGCCAAGTGCTACCGCATGGTATCCCCAGTTTGTGGGTGCAACGGTTGGATCCAGTACAAGTGGTGCCGTAGGAACCTATATCGGTGCTTTAGGTGCTGCATATGGTGCAGGATTAGGTGCGGGATTAACCCCTGCTGCCGCTTTGGCTGCAGCACAGGTAGCAGGAGCTGCTGCCGTTGGCGCCAATCAATTGAATATCTATAATGCAGCCCGTGGGGTAGCCGACCAGGGAAGACCTACTGGTTTTATTGGAAGCAATCCGCTATTCAAATCGATTGCCACAACACCCATTTCAAAGGGCGGTGGTTTATTTGTGGATGCTACCCGTTTGAACGTGTTTGAAGGCCAGTATAACTTAAGCGAAGACCTGGGCTTGAAAAAAATGGGCACCGATCTGTTGGTTGGTATGAGCTTCCGTTCTTATGTACTGAACTCTCAGGGAACTTTGTTTGCCGATACAGCCGGTACCATTAAAATCAATGAGTTTGGTACTTATGTACAATTATCTCAAAAGCTATTTAACGATATATTGAAACTTACTGTTTCAGGACGCTATGATAAAAACTCCAATTTTGCGGGTAAATTCACACCAAGGGCTTCTGCTGTAATCAGGTTGATGAAGGATCATAACCTGCGTATTTCTTATCAACAGGCTTACCGTTTCCCAA
>JBDKLG010000234.1:0-3867 GCA_039795695.1 Bacteroidota bacterium | reverse complement strand
GACTAAATGAAATTATGGAAAAAGGTTTAAAAGCCGGTGGAACAGAGCCTACTCCTGCATCTGATGAAGGGTTTATGCAATTAAGGAATCTGGAAGACCTAGATGGGCATAACTGGGGTATTATATACCTGAACATAGCCAAGTTTAAAGAAATGAGGGGCAGGTAAAAACATTAAAGCCTGGTAAAGAATTCAGACGGGATTTTACACTCCGGTCCGGAACTTGACGGGTCCCATACAAGCAGGAACAGGTGCTACGGGTTTTGGTGCTTAGTATCTAAGTTCCAAACACCATGGTTAAGTGACCAGCAACGGCAAAGATGTTTTTAAATTTTATTGTATTCCCGAGCCCTGCCCGCCAGCTACAATGCTTGGGTTTTGTCTTGTCCTAAACAAGTTTATCCCTTCATCAGGTATATAAGACTTACTGGTTTCTTGATTTTCAGCCATTGTACAGATTAGGCTAAAGTTTCAAAAATTGTTTATATTTATCTACTCAGCTTTGCGAGTACGCATGTAACTATTTCTTAATCTTAAAAATAATCAACATGAAATCTGTTAAGATGTCGGCCGGATTGCTTTTATCTGCTTCTCTGGTCTTGTTTAATTCTTGCAATTCAGGCGGCGATAAAAAACCTGCTCCAGACAGTACTGCACCTGTAGTGGCTTCAGTACCTGCTGTTCCCAAAGATGTGATGATCATTAAACACAAAGTTGCCAACTATGCCAAATGGAAACTGGGTTACGATTCAGGTGATAGCATACGCAGTGCCAATGGCTTACACAATTACGTAATCGGTCGTGGTATTGAAGATTCCAACACTGTAATAGTTGCGCTGTTTGTAGATGATGTAGAAAAAGCCAAAACTTTTTCAGCCAGCCAAATGCTGAAAGATGCGATGAAACAACATGGCGTAATCAGCAGTCCCGAGATTGACTATTTGCACCGTATTTCTGCTGACACAACAACGCTTCAATCAATGGACCGTGTAATGGTAAAACACAAAGTAAAAGATTTTGATGCCTGGAAGAAAGTATATGACGACGACAAAAAGAACCGGATGGATGCAGGTCTTACAGACAGGTCGGTAAGTACTACTGTAGGAGATAACCATATGGTAAGCCTGGTATTTGCTTTTTCTGACATGACCAAAGTAAAGGCTTTTATGAACTCCAAAGAATTGGCCGAAAAAATGAAAGCAGGCGGAGTGGAAGGCCCTCCAGCCAGTTTTGCTTATCATGTGGTTCAGCTTATTAAACCATAAATATTTACATGCGATTCCAAAAAGCAGCAGTAATCAACTGCTGCTTTTTTATGACTTGCCTCTTCGCCGGATTTTCCAATTTGTTCATGTATCCCGGAAATGACTCAAAGATCTGAATGTACCCTACTATCCTTTCAGAAAAAAAATTGAGAAAAGAAGGAGTGCCCAATAATTGAGCGTCCAAGTCTTCCCCGGTAATTGTAGGTAGGCAACTGGGCTGAGCGAAATATCTTCCATGCTCCGTATAAATACCAGTCCTGGCTTCAGAACACCCCACCCGGGCCGCAAATAGCATATATCATCAAGCTTTTGTACATTTATTCAGCTAAGGGAAATGGGAAGAAGTGCTGCCCTTAGCGGCCCTGGTAAAAGGGAAGCTGCTGACAAACAGCAAAACAATCAATACATCAACTTTAACAACCGAATATTTAAAAAATGGCCAAACAAATTTTTATCAATCTGGCAGTAAAGGACCTGCAAAAATCTATGGACTTTTATGCTGCATTAGGTTTTACCAACAACCCGCAATTTTCAGACGAAACAGGAAAATGTATGGTTTGGAGCGAAAATATTTTTGTCATGCTTTTGACACACGAAAAATTTGCGCTCTTTGCAACCAAACCAATTGCAGACACAAAAGCAAACATAGCAGGACTTTTCTCCTTATCAACCGAGAGTGTAGCGGAAGTAAATAATATTATGGCAGCCGGACTAAAAGCAGGTGGAAAAGAACCCAGCGAAATGAAAGATTATGGCTTTATGCAACAGCGAACCATGGAAGATTTTGACGGGCACACCTGGGAAATTTTTTATATGGATATTTCAAAATTTCCTGCAACAGAAAAATAACCAATACCCGATCCGGCCCTTGTTCCTGGCCCCGCAACTGCGCCGAAAGAAACAAAGAAGCCGGTTTCAATACCTGATATGACTGTAAAAGAACAGATCAAACAATATATTGCCAGCCAGCCTGAACCAAAACGCAGCGACATAGCAGCATTGCACCTGCGCATGCTGCAAATATTGCCCGGAACTAAATTATGGTTCGATAATGGTAAAAACAGTGAAAACAAAACTGTCAGCAACCCTACCATCGGCTATGGATTTCAAACAATAAAATATGCTGATGGAAAAACCAGGGAATTTTTTCAAATTGGTATCAGCGCAAATACAAGCGGGATATCCGTTTATATCCTTGGCATAAAAGACAAGGCTTACCTGGCCCAAACCTATGGAAACAAAATAGGCAAGGCAAAACTAACCGGTTATTGCATTAAGTTCAAAGCTTTGAAAGAGATAGACATAGCGATACTTGAAGCAGCAATACGATATGGGGTTGAAGACTCGCTTCGGAACTAAGCTGCTGATTACTATAACGGCCTAAAATCAAATGCGTAATTTTTCTTCGCAGGGCAGTTTTGGTTTCAGTCATGGTTAATACTAGCAACTGAATCAACAACGAAATGATTGTGCTAAATTTAAACTGAAAGAACCCTGATTCCACAGCCGGGCTATGCGCAAACCCATGCAGGAAAATACACAAATAAAAACAGGCGAAATGAGGAAGCTGCTGATTTTTTTACTGGTTTTACCCATCCATGCACTGGCCTGTTCTTGTGTGTATTTGGGTGATCCTATTACGATTAAAGATTACAACAATAGTGAATATATTATTTCCGGCAAAGCGGTAAAAGTAACGATAGATGAGCGGGAAACGAGCAATAAACAAGTTCAAATCGAATTTCGAATAGATGAAGTATACAAAGGAAAAATAAACCTGAAGACCGTGATGATTTATACATCAAGGAGTGATGCATCATGCGGACTATTTGTTAAAGAGAATGAGGAATGGGTGATATGGGCTTATTTAGAAAACAAAGCAATTTCAACAAGCCTCTGCACAAGAAGTAAACAAAAAAAAGACATAGCTGCAGCCGATTACCAATCATTGAATTATTTCAAATCGGCCGGTTCCAGTTCTGAATGGAAAAATGAATCAGGTGTACTTATTGCGAAGGGCCAATTGGTAAACAATTTGCCTATTGGTTATTGGAAATATTTCTATACCAACGGATATATTGAATCTGAAGGCTTCTATGAAAATGGCCTTTATACCGGCAAATGGATAAAATACCTTAACCCGAAAAGCATTGTTACGAGATTACAGTATGATAAAATAATTCCTCCGGACTCATTTCCCGATTTACAACAGTTTCAGCATAGAATTTGGGAGATTCAACATTACCAAGACGGCATTAGAGAAGGTGAATTTATACATTATGCCTATCATTCAACAGACAAGCCTACCCACATTATAAACTATAAAAAAGGACAGCTTGATGGGAAGTCAATCGCTTATTATGAAAATGGAATGATGTACTATGAGCAAAACTATAAGGAGGGGAAATTAGACGGCTATGAAAGGTTTTATTATGTAAACGGACAATTGAAGCAGGAAGGAAAATTTATTCAAAGCAAAGCCATAGGAGAATTTAAATTATACAGCGAAACAGGTGAATTGATTAAAATTACGGTCGGTAAAAGACCTGATTAATCTGTCTGCTACCGGCTAAGGCATTGCCAATAGTGGGTTTGGCAAACAA
>JBDKLG010000233.1:0-9729 GCA_039795695.1 Bacteroidota bacterium | reverse complement strand
TATCCATATAAGAGATATGGTTGGCTACAAAAATATATTGTTTGGTTCTGTCGTGCGAATATTCATAAATTTCTTTGTGTCGGATTCCCACCAGAAAATACCAGCTGAGGGCCCAGGCCCTGCAAATTGCATAAATGATATTACCTCCGTTGATTTTTCCAAAAATCAAGGAAAGCATCACGAGTGGCAGTGCCAGAAACATGATTAGTATGAAAGTAATCAATGCATAAAGGCAATAAACTATTTGAACGAACCTGAGTAGCGGGTGCAGAAGTTGTTTCATACAGCAGCCTAAGATAGGAATAAAATTGGTTGCTGTCTCAAATAGCCAACCGGTATCATTTTCGTCGAAATGATACCGGTTGGAATAAGGGCCTGGTTGAGTGCTTCAAAAGACCGGGAAAGAAATGATTGGGTAAGCAATTTACGATGAGGCCTAAAAAATGGCTGACAAGAAATTGCTAAGTTCAAATAAGCCGGTTAAAATTTATACACTGCTGCAAGTAAAAAGGTAGAAGTGTTTTTGATTGCACCACCATCCGATTTGGTGAAAATGGCGGTATTCGCATTGTCCAGCCTTAATTCCGGAATAATGGTCAGGTTATCTATCCTCAGATTACCGGAAAGGGTGGCAGCAAAAATATTGCCGGTACCCGTTACAGGGGTCAGTTTTCTGTCAGAAAAATACTCGCCTCTAAGTGTGAGCCCGAATGATTTTACCGGGTCATAGTTGAGGTAGAGTACATTGCTGTTCCAGCTTGATTTATCGGTGCCAATGGTAGAACTTAAAATTGTTCCGTTATAAACCACATTAAATTGCTCATTCAATAGGGCTGTGAGCACCAAATCGAATTGCGATAATCCTGATGCACCCTGAAAATTAAGGTAGGCTTTTATTTTATCATTTTTGGATGCGGTAGAAATTTGTGCAATGGCAACCCTGATATCATTGGGGGCACTTACATAATCTGTAGGATCAGCAACTCCTACCATTAAAGAGGTTTTACCACCAAGGGAAATATCTGCTTTGATACCGGTATGAAAGAAGGGGCCATAAGAGAAGGCATAGCCCATGCTGTAGTTCCTGTTTGCATAGGCATCCATGAGTTCATAGCCTACATGGGTGGCCCATTTTCCCATAGAAATTTTTACTTTGTCGGAAACTGCAAATCCTATATAAGCCTGTTTAACAGCCGAAAGTGTGGTGCCCACATCATTGTAAGAAAATTCCTGGGCTCTTTTGCCAAAACCAAGGTCAACTGTAGCCGATACTCTTTTATAGCTGTGATCAAGCCTGATGGAAGCCATGCCCAGTTCGAATGAGTTTTTTGAATTGGTGAAGGCGGTCAGGTTATTGGTTTTGCCCGGTGGATTTTCGAAATTATACCGATAGTAGGCATCAACTGATCCGATAATGGTGGTGATTGATTTTTTTGTGGAATCCTGCTGTGCATTTACCAGGAGAAAGCTTGAAATTCCAATACAAACAGTAAAAAATTTCTTTAACATTGCAATAGGTTTTATGATTAACAATAGGTACAGCCTTTAAACTTGGTCAGAAGTTTATCAGATGGCTGTACCTTATTTTTTAATGTATCAAAGGACTTAACCAACCCGGTCAGGGGCTTTTCGTTAGTAAAGCGATCAAGTCCTGCTTCTGTATCTCAATAATTATTGACCGGCTAATAGTTTCGCTAACTGGCCTGGCAATAACCTGGTCTGCAATCAATTTTATTATGCATTTTGTGGTGTACGTCCGTATTTTTCATCGTGCTGCGTAGCATCCAGTCCTAACTCTTCTTCCTCTGTGGTTACCCTTAATGGAAGAATGGCACCGATGAATTTAAAGATTCCGTAAGAAACGGTGAAACTGTAAACAACAACGATCAGCAAGGCTTTTATCTGTATCCATAAAAAAGCGGCATTCCCATAAAACAATCCATCAGCTCCTGCACTATTCACTGTTTTGGTGGCAAAGATGCCTGTCATCACCATACCAACCATTCCACCAATGCCATGGCAGGGGAATACATCCAGTGTATCATCAAGGGTTGATTTGCCTTTATAGTAAACAGCCAGGTTTGAAATAATGGCTGCGACTACGCCAATAAAGATACTTTGCGGCACTGCTACAAAACCTGCTGCCGGTGTAATGGCTACCAGGCCTACCACCGCACCGATACAGAATCCTAAAACAGATGGCTTCTTACCGCGGATTACATCAAAAAACATCCATGACAAACCTGCTGCTGCTGCTGCTGTATTGGTGGTGGCAAAAGCAGAAACGGCTAATGAATTGGCACCAAGGGCAGAACCGGCATTGAAGCCAAACCAGCCAAACCAAAGCAAGCCAGTGCCAATTAGAACATAGGGAATATTGGCCGGTGGAATTTCTTTTTGCTCAATATGGGATTTTCTTCTTTTTAGAATGATGGCTCCTGCCAGGGCTGCACAACCTGCAGAAATATGTACGACTGTTCCTCCGGCAAAGTCCAAAGCTCCCATTTTAAACAGGAATCCATCCGGGTGCCATGTCCAGTGTGCAATTGGCGCATAAACCAATAAGCTGAAAAGAGCGATGAACAAGATATAGGCTGTGAAGCGAATTCTTTCTGCTACGGCTCCTACCACAAGCCCGGGGGTTATGATGGCAAACATTAATTGAAATAAGGCAAAAAGAGCCAATGGGATAGAAGGGGCCAGGCTCCAGGGAGCACCGGAATTAATCCCTTTGAAAAACATATGTGTAGTTGGGTTGCCAATGAATCCTCCGATACTTGTACCAAAACAGAGGCTATACCCAACGAAAACCCAAAGAATGGAAACTACTCCTGCTGCTACCACACTTTTGATCATGGTCGAAATCACATTTTTTCGATGAACCATTCCGCCGTAAAAGAAGGCAAGGCCGGGGGTCATCAGGAATACGAGGGCGGTAGCTACAATAATCCAGGCAATATCTGCCGCATTGTATTTTCCGCCATCATTGAAGTTTGGCAGGGAAGGAACAAAAAGTGCAAAGACTGCAACCAGAACCAGCACTAAGAAAGGAGCAAATTGCTTAACAGTTGATTTTGACATAGATTTAATTAATATTAATAAATTATTTAATAATATATTATTAGTCAAAAATAATAATTTATTTGTTAAATTTTACAAATATTATTAACATTTAATTTATTTTAATATATTAAAATAAACTGAACTTTTAACCCATGTTTTCACGTGGAGCCATCGTGAATTAATGAAAATACCCTGTCAGGACAGGGTATTTTCATTAGGAATGCAATAAAGTCCTATATGGAAATCAAATAACTCTTATCCTTTGATTCTAGTACTGAGCTCCCGGTAAGGTATTCATCCACTTTTCGGGCACATTCCCTTCCTTCGCTGATAGCCCAGACAACCAATGACTGGCCTCTTCTCATATCCCCGGCAGTAAATATTTTGGGAATATTGGTTTGAAAGGATTGTTCTGTGGCTTTCACATTTCCACGCTCATCCAGGTCAATATCGAGTTGTTTAATCAAACCCTCATGCTGTGGATGCACAAAGCCCATGGCCAATAAAGCCAGCTCGCAGGGTATTTCTCTCTCGGTTCCCACTGCTTCTTCAAATTTGGCAGGCCCGCCAGTTTCAGGAGTTTTCCAAAGCAGGTCAACCACTTTAAGGGCTTTCAGCTTACCCGATTCATCGCCAATAAAAGCTTTGGTAGCTATTGCCCAATGCCTGTTTGCTCCCTCTTCATGAGAAGAAGTTGTTTTTAACAGCATGGGATAAGTAGGCCAGGGCATGGCACCAGTCCTTTTCTCGGGAGGTTTGGGTAAAAGCTCAAACTGGGTTACTGTTAGGGCACCATGCCTGTTGGATGTGCCCACACAATCGCTACCGGTATCTCCTCCGCCAATAACAACCACATTTTTTGCGCCAGCTAAAATGTCTTCCCCTTCTACTTCGCGATTACCCACTCTTTTATTTTGCTGTTTTAAAAAATCCATTGCAAAATGAACTCCTTTTAATTCTCTTCCGGGTATGTCGAGGTTTCTCGGTACAGTAGAGCCTCCTGCCAGCACCACTACCTGGCATTCGCGCAGCAAATCGTTGATACTTATATTAACACCAACATTGGCATTGCATTTAAAAACAACGCCTTCCTCTTCCATTAGTGAAACCCTTCTTTCCACCACCCATTTTTCCAGTTTGAAATCCGGAATGCCATAACGCAATAATCCTCCCGGAGCATCGTCCCTTTCATAAACGGTTACTGCGTGTCCGGCATAATTTAATTGTGCTGCAACAGCCAGTCCCGCAGGTCCTGAGCCCACTACCGCTACTTTTTTTCCTGTTCTCAGGTTGGGTTTGCGTGGTTTTACGAATCCTTTATCAAAGGCAATTTCAATAATGTGTTTTTCGATTTCCTCAATTGCTACCGGTGGTTGATTGATGCCCAGCACACAGGCAGATTCGCAGGGGGCGGGACAAATTCTTCCTGTGAACTCAGGGAAATTGTTGGTGGCACTCAATATCTCATAAGCTTCCTCCCAGTTTTTTCTATAAACTGCATCATTGAACTCGGGAATGATATTGCCTAATGGACAACCGTTGTGGCAAAAGGGAACACCACAGTTCATGCATCTTGCAGACTGCTGGTTCAGTTTCTCTTCCGGAAATCTTTCTACAAATTCTGTGTAATCTTTTACACGTTCCTGCACAGCTTTCTTCGAAGGGAGCTCTCTGGTAAATTCAATAAAACCGGTTGGTTTGCCCATTGTTTTATTTGTTTATTCGTTGATAGGTAATAAATTATTTCTTGGTTCTTACAGCTGCACTGGCTGCTTTTTCCTGCAGGGCTTTTTTGTAATCCATCGGAAACACTTTGATAAAATTTTTGAGCTGGTTGTCAAAATCATCTAAGATAAATTTTGCTACCGTGCTGGCTGTATACGCGTAATGCCTTGTAATGCTGTCATGCAATTTCTGGGCATCTTCCTGGTTCAGCGGGTCAAGGTCAACCATTTCGCGATTGCACATTTTTTCAAAATTATTATTCACGTCATATACATAAGCAATACCGCCACTCATGCCTGCGGCAAAATTTCTTCCGGTCGATCCTAAAATAACTGCCATACCCCCTGTCATGTACTCACAACCGTGGTCGCCAACTCCTTCTACCACTACATTGGCACCGGAATTTCTTACGGCAAATCTTTCACCTGCTTTTCCCCTGATATAGGCTTCACCTGCAGTAGCTCCGTAAAAAGCCACATTACCAATAATGATGTTTTCTTCCGGAACAAAACTGGCTTGTTTGGAAGGATATACAATCAGTTTGGCACCGCTCAATCCTTTTCCAAAATAATCGTTGGCATCACCTTCCAGTTCCAGTGTAATACCGCTGGTGTTGAAGGCGCCAAAGCTTTGTCCGGCAGTGCCAGTAAAAGAGAAGTGAATGGTATCTTCAGGTAAGCCTTCTGCCTTGTATTTTTTGGTGATTTCATTGGACAGGATAGTACCTGCTGTTCTGTCGGTATTCCTGATGTTGAAATTGGCTGCAATCCTTTCTTTGGATGCTATTGCTTTTTCTGCTGCTTTGAGCAATTGCCAGTCCAGCACTTCGCTAAGGCCATGGTCCTGTTCTTCCTGTTTGTACAGGCCTGTATCAGCGGTAGCAGGTTCTTTGTACAATACGGCAGATAAATCCAGGTTGCCATATTTCCAGTGATGAATATCATCGCGCATTTCCAACGACTCAGCCTGTCCAACCATTTCATTAATAGTGGCAAAGCCGAGTTCAGCCATGATTTCCCTCAATTCTTCGGTAATAAACCTGAAGAAGTTGACCACATGATCGGGATTGCCTGTAAAGCGTTTGCGCAATTCAGGGTCCTGTGTGGCAACACCAACGGGGCAGGTATTCATATGGCATTTGCGCATCATGATACAGCCTTCTACAATGAGTGCGGCTGTGGCAACACCCCATTCTTCGGCACCTAATAAAGCAGCGATGGCAATATCCCTGCCTGTTTTCATTTGTCCGTCGGCCTGTACAACTACGCGGCTTCTCAATTTATTTTTTACCAGTGTCTGGTGTGTTTCTGCGAGTCCAAGTTCCCAGGGCAGGCCCGCATGTTTGATAGAGCTGATGGGAGAAGCGCCTGTTCCTCCATCATGACCTGAAATCAATACCACATCTGCTTTCGCTTTGGCAACGCCTGCTGCAATGGTTCCTACACCTGCTTTGGAAACAAGTTTAACATTGATTCTTGCAGCCCTGTTGGCATTTTTCAAATCAAAGATCAGCTGTGCCAGGTCTTCAATTGAATAAATATCGTGGTGGGGTGGAGGCGAAATCAATCCCACACCTGGTGTGGCATGCCTTGTTTTACCAATCCACTCATCTACTTTATGTCCGGGCAATTGTCCGCCCTCGCCGGGTTTTGCACCCTGTGCCATTTTAATTTGCAATTCATCGGCCTCGCTCAGGTAATAACTGGTAACGCCAAACCTGGCTGATGCTACCTGTTTGATAGAAGAGCGCATTGAATCGCCATTGGGCAATGGGTGGTATCGGGTTTCATCTTCACCTCCTTCACCTGTGTTGCTTTTGCCTCCCAGTCTGTTCATGGCAATGGCCAATGTGGTATGGGCTTCCCATGAAATGGACCCGAATGACATGGCACCGGTAGCGAATCGTTTATAAATTTTTTCGGCAGGTTCAACCTGGTCGATGGAAATGGAAGGCCTGGTTCTTTTAAACTGAAACTGGCTGCGAAGGGTACAGGCTTTTTCGCCTTGGTCATTCACCAGTTTGGAGTATTTTTTAAAACTATTGTAATCATTTGATTGGGTAGCATGCTGCAGCAAATGAATGGTTTGGGGATTGAACAAATGAAATTCCCCTTTTCGTTTCCATTGATAAACGCCACCCACGGGTAGCCTGTCTACCGGAATATCTTTTTTACTGAAAGCAAAATAATGTTTGGCCAGGGTTTCTTTGGCAATTTCATCAAGTCCCATTCCCTGTATCCTGGAAGTAGCGCCTGTGAAGTATTGGTCTACTACGGTTTTGTTTAGTCCGATGATTTCAAATATCTGTGCGCCCTGGTAGGACTGCAGGGTGGAGATACCCATTTTAGAGAACACTTTTAGCAATCCTTCGTTCACTGCTTTTACATAGTTTTTCTTCAGGTAATCTGCATCCAGTGCTGTTTGCAGCTTATCTGTCAATTTCATGTCGCGTATGGAAGACAATGCCAGATAGGGGTTGATGGCCGTAGCGCCAAAGCCGAGTAAGCAGGCGAAATGGTGTACTTCCCATACATCACCCGCTTCCACAATAATACCTACCTGCCCGCGATATCCTTTTCTGATCAGGTGGTGGTGTACTGCTGCTGTTGCCAGCAGGGAAGGGATGGGGGCATGATCTGAATCGATGGCTCTGTCGGTTAGAATAATTACTTCAAAGCCGTCGTCAACAGCATCTGCGGCATACCTGCAAAGGCGGTCCAGTCCCGATTTCAGTGATCCCGGTTTTCCATCAGCCCTGAAATAGGTTTGAAGGGTTTTGGCCTGGAAGATACCCGTATCAATGCTCCTGATTTTTTCCAGTTCATGGTTGTTTAGTACCGGATGTTTTAGTGCCACGCTATGGCAGGCAAGGGGATCTTCAATGAGCAGGTTGCCGTTGCTTCCTGCGAAAGTTGCCAGCGACATCACCATTCTTTCGCGAATGGGATCGATGGGTGGATTGGTAACCTGTGCAAATAACTGTTTGAAATAGCTGCTTAAATGTTGTGGCTGTTCACTTAAAATGGCCAGGGGAACATCTGTTCCCATTGATCCAATGGGTTCTTTTCCATCAATGGCCATTGGTGCTATAATGGTGTCGAGGTCTTCTGTAGAATAGCCGAATGCTTTTTGGTATTTGAAAACCTGGTCGTGCTCCAGGTGTGTAAACATGACCCTTGGTTCGGGCAGTTCTTCCAAGCGGATTTTATATTTGTTTAACCATTCTGCATAAGGTTTTTGTGAGCAGATGGTTTGTTTCAGTTCATCGTCACTGATGATTCTGCCCTGCTCCATATCAACGACAAACATTTTACCGGGCTGCAGCCTGCCTTTTTCTTTGATCAGCGCAGGATCAATGGGCAGTACCCCAGTTTCGGATGCCATGATCACACGGTCGTCATGAGTAACTGCATAACGCGAGGGGCGTAAGCCATTCCTGTCGAGTGTGGCACCGATTATTTTACCGTCTGTAAATGAAATAGAAGCGGGGCCATCCCAGGGTTCCATCATACAGGCATGAAATTCATAGAAAGCTTTTTTTACCGGATCCATCTGGTCGTTACCATCCCATGCTTCCGGAATCAGCATCATCATTACATGTGGTAAGGACCTGCCTGTTAGGGTAAGCAGTTCAATCATATTATCAAGGCAGGCCGAATCGGACTGTCCGGAAGTAATAATTGGCAGGAGCATTTCCATTTCATCTTTCGAAAAATGCGGGGAGGTGAATCCTTTTTCACTGGTGCGAAGCCAGTTCAGGTTTCCCTGTAAGGTATTGATCTCGCCATTGTGTGCGATGTAACGGAAGGGCTGGGCCAGTTTCCAGGAAGGAAATGTATTGGTAGCAAATCTTGAGTGAACCAGACCAAAAGCGGATACCACTCTTTTATCGCTGAGGTCGGGAAAATAGCCCCTAACCTGCAGGCTGGTCAATTGTCCTTTATAGATAATTGTTTTATAGGAGAGGGATGCCAGGTAAAAACCGATCTCATCTTTTTTAACGCTGTTATTGATGGTATGGCTTGCGTAATTGCGCAGTATGAATAATTTTCTTTCAAATTCTTCCGGGTTGGTAATCTGGTCTGGACATCCCACAAATACATGTTCCATGCAGGGTTCAACAGAGAGTGCTGTTTGGCCAATGCCTTCTTTGTTTACAGGAACTTTTCGGTAAGCCAGTACTTCGAGTCCGAGTTTTTCTGCAGAGCGGTTAAAAATATCGCGGCATTCTTCTCTTAAACGGATTTCTTTGGGAAAGAAAACAACGCCTACGCCATACTTTCCATAGGAGGGAAGATGAACACCAAGTTTGAGACATTCATCAAAAAAGAATTCATGGGGAACCTGCAGCATGATACCTGCACCGTCACCGGTATTTACTTCACAACCGCAGGCTCCGCGGTGTTCCATATTTTCCAATACCGTTAGTGCATCAGTAATGTGCTGGTGAGATTTGTTACCCTTGATATTGGCTACAAAACCAATTCCGCAGGCGTCATGTTCAAAGGAAGGATCATACAATCCTCCGCTGTGTTTGGAAACAAGCATGTACAACCGAATTAATGTTCAGGAAATAAAATGGCAGGCAATCGGATGTGAATTTACGCAAAAAAACGAGCAAATTCAATTGTATTGTAAATTATTTATTCAGATAGGTTGATAATATCTAAATAAATGTCAATAATATTAAATATTATCAAAACAGCTTGCTAACGGTTGTTATTAAATAAGCCAGGTTAAATACTCCTGGGGGAAGGGAATACGCGGATTACTGTTTCTGGGGAAAAAGCCAAAAACCGAACTGCCGGTACCGGAAAGTGATGCATAGACTGCGCCGTTTTCATAGAGGCTTGATTTAATTGATTCAATTTCAGGGTATAATGCAAAAACAGGTTTTTCGAAATCGTTTATCAGCCTGTTTTTCCATTCGCTTATCGGTAG
>JBDKLG010000232.1:0-12445 GCA_039795695.1 Bacteroidota bacterium | reverse complement strand
CGCATAGGTTGCAGCAATATTTTCGACAATTAAATAATAAAAGAGGAAAATTCCCAGCGCAATAAAAGCTTTTTTAATCAGGTACCCCAGTAAAAAAGCAATAGACAATTGCGAGAAAGTTTGCAGCAGAAAGAGGGGGATATACTGGAGCTGCTCATGCCAGCGCGATACAAGACTGCTATCTGCATATATGCCAAAACCTGCTGCTACCACTATATATACAAGTGTTGCTATCACAGCAACAATCAGCACATCAAACAGTTTGCTGGTAATAAATTCTTTCCTGCTCCATCCGTCAATGATGTTCTGCCTGTGTGTACGGAAAGTATATTCATTGGTCACCAACATGATTACGAGAATCGAGGGTAGTAAGATGAAAAAAGAGGAGAAATAAGCTACCGAATGCCAGGTTTCCGGAAAGGCAAAGGGGTTGCCCAACAGGAGTTTCGCAATATTATTGGTCATCTCTTTTCCCGTAGTCGCTTTTAAATAACCATAATAGGTCATGGAATTGAGGCCGGGATAAGTTAATGCCACAATTACCAGCATCCACCAGAAAGCCGGGTACTTTTTTATTTTAAGCCATTCTATTTTTATCAATGATAACATGGTCGGTATTTTATTTGTCGTTGGTTAGTTCAAAAAATTTGCTTTCCAGGCTTTTCTTTTTCACCAAAAGCATATTCAGTATGATGCCTCTGTCAAAACAATAGCGGTTAATATCTTCCATTTTTGCAGTACCCAATGGAAAATACAATTGAACGGTTTTCCCATCCTGTTTGATTTGGGTATAGTCCGGAAAACCCGCCAGTATTGATTTTAATTGCCCGGGGTCATTGGCAGATATCTCTACAATATCTTCATTGGCAAGTACTTCATCTACTTTGCCTGCCGTTAACAGGGTGCCTTTTTTGAGGATGGCCACATGGGTACATACTTTTTCCACTTCATCCAGTAAATGGCTGGCCATGATGATGGTCTTTCCTCTTTTAGCCAGTTCTTTGATCAGTTCCCTTATCTCCGCAATACCAACCGGGTCAAGGCCATTGGTAGGCTCATCAAAAACCAATACCTGTGGGTCTCCCAGTAAGGCAGCGGCAATGGCCAGCCTTTGTTTCATACCCAGGCTATAACTGCTGAATTTGCTTTTTTTGCGTTCTGTAAGTTTGACTATCTCCAATACCCTGTCAATGTCCTCGGTATTACCCCTCCCGCTGATGGCATGGGTAATATTGAGGTTATCAACAGCCGAGAGATAATGATAAAAATTTGGGGTCTCCAGCAGCGATCCGATTTGCTTTCTGGTGTCTGGCGAGCCCGGCTGGCCAAACCAGGCAAAACTTCCCGAGTCGGATTTTAAGATATCCAGGATAATACTGAGCATGGTTGTTTTGCCGCTGCCATTGGGTCCAAGCAGGCCAAATACACAGCCCTCGGGCACTTCAAAAGAAACATTTTTCAAAGCTTTGATAGGGCCGTAAGCTTTTGAAATATCACTGAGTAATAAAACTGGTTGCATACTGAATTGTTTAAATGGAAATCTTGCATGATTCCCTTCATCCGAAGTTAACCAGATATTCAGTAATTAGCGGCAATATTGATGGAATCCTTATTAGTACTTACCAACGGTAAAATAGCAGCTTATTGAGGTTGAACAGGTATGCAAAACTTTCAACCCCAAAGGGCAGTGCCCTTTATCCGAAACAAGCCTATGGTAAAAGCATATCAATGAATTGATAAAAAGTACTTCAGTAGTATAACCCATGCGCAAAGAGAAACCGCTTACACAATTGCGAAAGAGGAATCCTATTCCAGGATAAAAACTTGCTTTACCACCCCCCCATTAATTCCTCACCGGTCTCCCACTCTTCAATACACTCTGTATTCTCTCCAGTGTTTTTTTCTCTCCGCATAAACTTAAAAAAGCTTCTCTTTCCAGATCCAGTAAATATTGTTCGCTCACAAGACTCTGTTCGCTCAAATCGCCACCGCACATTACATAGGCCAGTTTTCTTGCAACCAGTGCATCATGATCGGTTGCATAAGCGCCTCTCCACATGCCATTGATACCCGCAAGCATGGCTCCGAGACCCTGTCGTCCCATTACTTTTACATCTTTTCTGGGAATGGGGATGGAATAACCCTGGTCATACATTTCGATGACAGATTTTTTTGCTTCGGCTATTCTTCGGCCCTGGTTCATGACTACCTCATCATGTCCTTTTCTGAATACGCCCATGTCAAAACCCTCCTGTGCCGAAGTGGCCACTTTTGCTGTGGCTATGGCAAAAAACCTGTTTTTTAAAGTAATGGTCTCCGGTTCATCTTCGTGTAATTCGTCACCGGCTCTAAGGGCAAATTCTTTTGTTCCACCGCCTCCGGGAATCAATCCCACACCCAGTTCTACCAACCCGATATAGGTTTCGGCAGCAGCGCATATTTTATCGGCATGCAGGTTCATTTCACAGCCACCGCCCAGGGTTAATCCATGGGGGGCTGTTACTACAGGTATATTGGAATAACGTACACGCATCATACTATTCTGGAACATGCGTATGGCCATATCCAGTTCATCATATTCCTGTTCAATGGCCAGCATGAAAATCATGCCCACATTAGCTCCCGCACTAAAATTGGCGCCCTCATTACCTATTACAAGGCCCTTGAATTTTTCTTCTGCCACACTGATGGCTTTGTTCAGTCCTTCCAATACCTCACCGCCAATACTGTTCATTTTTGTACCCCACTCAAATCCTGCTACCCCATCTCCAATATCATATAAGCGGCAGGCACTGTTTTTCCAAACAAGCTTTTCTGAAAAATTAGGCAGGATCAGGAATGCCTCACCACCCGGAAGGGGTTGGTATTTTTTGGTGGCTAAATCATAGAATAATTTCTTTCCGCCTTCTACCTTGTAAAAACTCCCGGCACCGCTTGCAAGCATATCATCTACCCATGCAGCAACCTTATATCCATTTGCTTTCATGGCTTCCACGGTTTTTGCCACACCTGCCGTATCCCAGCTTTCAAAAGCGCCAATCTCCCAGCCAAAGCCTGCTTTCATCGCATCATCTACCCGATAAATTTCATCACTTATTTCAGGTAAGCGATGAGCAATATACGAGAACAAAGAAAAATGAAATAGGCGGTAAAATTCACCGGCTTTGTCATTGGCCGCCGTAAGCATTTTTATCCGCTGTTTCAGGTCTTCTATTGGTTTGGCTGCTTCGAGACTGCTAAATTTTGGTTTGATCCTTGCACCATATTCCATGGTTTGCAAATTCAAAGTCAGGATTTCTTTTCCCGCTGCAGATTTTATTTTTTTGAAAAAACCCTGACCCGTTTTATCGCCCAGCCAGTTATTGGCAACAACTGTATCAAGCCAGGCAGGTATTTGAAAAATTTCCCTGGCTTCATCATCCGGGCAATTATCTGCTACACCTTTGGCCACTTTAACCAGCGTATCGATACCCACTACATCTGCTGTTCTGAATGTGGCCGATTTGGGCCTTCCAATAATGGGTCCGGTTAATGCATCCACTTCATCAACCGAAAGCCCCAGCTTATTCATGATATGAAAAATACTCATGATGCTGAAAACCCCGATCCTGTTGGCAATAAATGCAGGTGTGTCCTTACACAATACGGTTGTTTTTCCCAGATGGAGATCACCGTACTGCATCAGAAAATCAACCACTTCGGGGTCTGTATGGGGTGTTGGAATAATTTCCAGTAAACGCAAATAACGCGGCGGATTAAAAAAGTGGCTGCCGCAGAAATGTTTCTTAAAATCTTCCGACCTGCCTTCGGCCATCAAATGAATGGGGATACCGGAAGTATTGGAAGTAATCAGCGTTCCGGGTTTCCTGAACTGCTCCACTTTTTCGTAAATAATTTTCTTGATGTCGAGCCTCTCCACCACTACTTCAATCACCCAGTCACATCCCGCAATATCTTTCATGTTATCGTCAAAATTGCCGGTGCTGATCAGTTTGGCGGCAGATTTTGTATAAACAGGTGAGGGGTTGCTCTTGATGGCAGCCAGTAATGCATCATTCACCAGCTTATTTCTTTCGGCAGGCTTTGTACTTTCTTCTGCCGTTTTCGGCACCATATCAAGCAACAATACCTGAACACCCGTACCTGCAAAATGACAGGCAATTCTTGACCCCATTACCCCACTGCCCAATACAGCAACTTTTTTGATAGAACGTTTCATAGCAATCACTTTAAGTAAAAATAGTTAGTTATGCAACTAATTATATCGAAGGTAGGGGAAAATATTTTTTTAAGGGGTTGAAAATGGAGGAAAATATCCCTTATTCCGGGTAAAACAGGAAAGTAAAACCAACAAATGCGGGAGATGAAAATGCAATCAGCCTTATTGCCGACAAGCTTTCCGGTGGTTTTTTAATCAACCACAGAATTTCAGGAGGGGCCGGGCTATTTTTCCTGCGCCGCCGAAGCCTTGAAGGATTGGTAAAGGCAGGCAAGAAAAACAAGTAATAAGAAATACATTAACATAATCTGGGGGGAGATTTTGTAGGGTCAAATTAAAAAATATTTATTGGTTTTTGTCTATTTTAATATTACCATTTGCAAGAAAATGTTAATAACTGTCGCTGAAACCCTTTGCTGCCAAGTGTTTTACTTGGGTATGTCATAAAAGCCCTATGAGCTGCTATTTGAATAGTTACAAAAAGCAAGGCGGATTTCGGGGGACTTGTTTTTTGCATTTTCTGACAAAGGGTTGATCCGACCTTGTTTTTATTGCCTGGTCTAATCCGTTTTCTGCCGGACTGTAGCAGCTAACAATCAATGACAAGCAGCTTTTAGCGCAGGGGAACAGGTATTTTACCGCTGCCCGGTTTTAATTAACCATTTAAAAATTACCCCTTTGTTTTGGCTTGCTTTCTGTTATTTTTGTTCTTATGATTATTGACGCCAAAATGGTGGAAGAGCTGGCAGAGCTGTCCAAATTAAAATTGACTGAGACCGAGAGAGACGCCATGGTTGCTGATCTTCAGAAAATGGTGGCATTCGTAGAAAAGCTGCAAACCGTTGATACAGCCGGCGTTCCTCCTTTGCTGCATATGGGTGATGCCGCCAATGTATTAAGGGAAGATACCATCCAGGGCACTGTATCACGTACAGAAGCCCTGCATAATGCACCGGAAGCGAATGAAAGTTTTTTCAGGGTACCCAAAGTAATCAGGAAATAATTCAAACAAATTTTAAAAGACAGTATATGAGTGATGCCATCATCCGCCTGATAGATATTCAGAAAAGTTATTTCATGGGCCAGCAGGCAATTCCTGTTTTAAAAGGGATTAACCTCGAAATATTTAAAAATGAATATGTGGCATTGATGGGCCCCTCCGGAAGCGGAAAAAGCACCCTCATGAATATTCTGGGCTGTCTGGATTCCCCTACAGGGGGCTCCTATATACTGAATACGAAGGATGTTAGTAAAATGCCGGACGATGACCTGGCCGAAGTTCGTAATACGGAAATCGGTTTTGTATTTCAACAGTTCAATCTCCTGCCCCGGTTAACAGCCGCCGAAAATGTGGCCCTCCCGCTTATTTATGCCGGTGTTAGTAAGAAAGAAAGAACAGAAAGGGCCATGGAAGCATTGGAAAAAGTAGACCTGGCGGATAGAAGCCACCATAAATCCAACGAACTAAGCGGCGGACAGATACAAAGAGTTGCTATCGCCCGGGCACTGGTGAATAACCCTTCCCTGTTACTGGCTGATGAACCTACCGGAAACCTTGATTCCAAAACATCGGTAGAAGTAATGAAGATCTTCGGGAAAATACAGGAAGCCGGAAATACCGTGGTACTGGTTACCCATGAAGAAGATATTGCTCATTATGCACACAGGGTTATTCGCCTGCGTGATGGTTTGATTGAAACGGACAATATTAAAGTTCACCCTTTTACACAACACCATTCCTGAGTTGTAAAAAAACTCCGGCCAATTGTAAACCTTTCATTCCTGTGTTTGTTAGAAAGCAAACAGTTTAATTAAGCGCAGCATGTCTCAGAAAATTTATACCAAAACAGGCGACCTTGGTAAGACTGCCCTCATAGGGGGTACCAAAGTGCCTAAAAGCCATATCCGCATTGAATCCTACGGCACCGTTGATGAATTGAATGCATACATGGGTTTGCTGGGCGATCTGCTCACCGAAAGCAACAGTAAAAAAATACTGAAAGAGATACAGGACAGATTATTCACGATTGGTTCTTCACTGGCCTGCGATCCTGTAAAAGAGCCCCGTATGAAAATTCCAGATCTCGGGGAAGCAGATATTCTGCTCCTGGAAAAGGAAATTGACAAAATGAACGACGAACTCCCTCCGATGAAATCTTTTATTCTCCCCGGCGGCCACAGCATTGTTTCACATATACATATTGCCAGGTGCGTTTGCAGAAGGGCTGAAAGATGTACGGTAGCGTTAAAGGAAAACGAAGCTTTTGTAGAGCCCATGGTAATCAAATACCTGAACCGGCTGAGCGATTATTTATTCGTACTTTCCCGCTTTATCGCCCAGCATTTGCAGGTGGCAGAAATACCCTGGAAACCAAGGGTATAGTTACTGGATAATCCTACCATCCTTCATCGGTAATATCCTGTCGCTCATCCCGGCCAATTCCTCATTATGGGTAACAATTAGGAAAGTCTGCCCCAATTCATTTCTCAGGCGTACAAATAATTCGTGTAACTCTTTTGCATGTACACTGTCGAGATTGCCTGTGGGCTCATCGGCAAATACGATTGCGGGCTGATTAACCAGGGCCCTTGCTACCGCAACCCGCTGTTGTTCTCCGCCGGATAATTCCTGTGGTTTATGGTAAATCCTGTCTTTTAAACCCAAAGTTGTCAACAGTCTGACGGCATTTTCCTGTACCAGTTTCTTTTTCTGGCCCGCTATCCAGCCTGGGATGGACACATTCTCCAGGGCCGAAAATTCGGGCAGGAGATGGTGAAATTGAAATACAAAGCCGATATTTTTATTGCGAAATGCAGCCAGTTTCCTTCCCCTCAGTTGGTCTACTCGTTGATTATGAATGCTTATGGAGCCTTGGTCGGCCTGGTCAAGGCTGCCTAAAATATGCAATAAAGTACTTTTTCCGGCTCCGGAAGAGCCCACAATACTCACAATTTCGCCCTGATGAATGGAGATATTCACCCCTTTTAACACAGCTAAATCACCGTAATTTTTGGTTATATTTTCCGCTTTGAGCATCATAAATGATCGTTTTTACCTTACGAAACTACAACAGCAGGGGTGTTATCCGAGTTTTTTTAAACATTTCTTTACCCTTTCCCAAAAACTCGCATTTGGTGGTTTCATTTATACGGCTACATTTGCAAAAAATTAAAAGGTAAAATATGTTCTGGACATTAGAATTAGCTAGTTACCTGGAAGAAGCTCCCTGGCCTGCAACCAAGGATGAACTGATTGATTACTCTATCCGTAGCGGTGCACCCCTGGAAGTGGTGGAAAACCTGCAGGAACTGGACGACGAAGGTGAAGTGTATGAGAGCATCGAAGATATCTGGCCCGACTATCCAAGCCAGGAAGATTTTATGTTCAATGAAGATGAATATTAACTGAACCCTGCATCCGCAGAACCTACCATACAATTACGAAACCGTCTCAATGTTATCATTGAGACGGTTTTTATTTAGGGGATGATAAGCCAAAAACCAAATATGCTGGGGTAGTAAGCCGCCGCCTTTAACCAATTCCTGGCTATTCAGCGTAATCTGTGGCAGAAAATAGCAGGTATATGTTCAGTATTTTATTTTGCCACAGGTTACACAGAAAACCACAGATTAGCGAGCGTATTGGTACAGTTTTCTGCATGTATCAATCAACCTGCCAGGCTATTACTTGCTGCTTCTCTTTAGCCACCATCCAAGCCAGATACCGCAAAGTCCCCAACTTACCAGTGCATCAATTAAATGGGCCCTTATGTCAAAGATTTTGTACCAGATATAGGTATTATAAGGCTCGTTAATGAATACAATTAAACCGGTAAAAAGGCAGGCTAATAAAACATTCACAAAACTTATTTTGTTCCATTTTCCCAAAATCCAGCAAAGCAGCCAAACCATGAACATCGATGCTACCAAACCCCGAAACATGTTCATGTACATATCATTCATGGAAATATTGTATGATTGATGGTACTGGATAAATGCCCAGGGCTTACCCAGCATTTTCTCGCCCATTTTATTGGCATCATCAAAAGAAGTACCGGCCGGAACCGTGGGAAGTAAATAACCCCCGTCTTTGTCTAAATTGTTGTTAAGGAAATTCATGATACTGTCCTGCTTTGGCGTGTAATCCTGCGCAGGTCTGTGTAAATCGAGCATGGTCCATGATACAGTTTGCCAGATAAAAATGAGCAAACCGCCTACAATTGCACCAATAATTGATCTCTTCATGTGGGGGAGTTTTGGTTTAGGTAACAATATAGAAAATAGATTTTGTAAAAGCAATAGTAACAGTAGCCCTTAACCGGCTGGCCGTGAGCATCCTGTTACTGGCGTATAGCAGGATGCAATAATAAGGTTTCATATCTTGCCCCAAATAGAAGCGATGCTCCCTAATTATTATCATACAGTAGTAGAAAGATTTCTCCGTTATGTGCGGTTTGATACACAGAGTGATCCGCAAAGCGAAACCTATCCCAGTACATCTAAACAAAAAAAACTAGCCGAACTATTGTCTAATGAATTGAAAATGATGGGATTAACTGATAGCCAGGCGGATGAATTCGGCTATGTATATGCCACCATTCCTTCCAATAGCTCCAAAAATATTCCGGCGATTTGTTTCTGCAGTCATATCGATACTGCGCCTGATTGCAGTGGCAAAGATGTAAAGCCCATACTGCACCAAAATTACCAGGGAGCCGATATTGTATTACCCGACGACAGGGCACAGTGCATCAGCATTTCGGATTATCCTTACCTGAAAGAACATATCGGTAACTCAATTATTACAGCAAGCGGCACTACTCTTTTGGGTGCAGACGATAAAGCCGGCCTATCCATCATCATGGATATGGCCAATTATTTAATCAATCACCCCGAAATAAAACATGGCACCATCCGCTTATTGTTTACCCCTGATGAAGAGATAGGAAAAGGCACGGAGAAACTGGATTTGCAAAAACTGGGAGCAGATTTTGCCTATACGTTGGATGGCGGTGAAATGGGTACACTTGAAGACGAAACATTCAGTGCCGATGGACTAACAATGACTATTTACGGCGTAATTGCACATCCCGGTTACGGGAAAAACAAATTGGTGAATGCGTTGAAAATTGCCGGTGAAATTCTTTCTGCACTGCCCTCGGAAGAATGGTCGCCGGAAACCACTACAGGTAAAGAGGGATTTGTGCATCCTTTACGGGTAACAGGTTTAGCCGAAGAAGCTTCCATTGAATTCCTGATTCGTGATTTTGATACAGCAGCATTGAAAGCACATGAAGCAAGGCTGGTTCGCATTGCAGAAACCGTGGTCAAAAAATATCCCAAAACTGTATTGAAGATTGAAGTAAAAGAACAGTACCGGAACATGAAGGAGATTCTCGATAAATATCCACAGGTATTGGCTCATGCCGAAGAAGCTTATAGAAGGGTAGGGCTGGTGGTTTTGAAAGAACCCATCAGGGGTGGAACGGATGGCAGCAGGCTAAGTTTTATGGGTTTACCCTGTGCCAACCTGTTTACGGGTATGCAGGCTATTCACAGCAAGCATGAATGGGTTGGGGTAAGGGATCTGGAGAAAGCCGTGGAAATGCTGGTTGCGCTGGTGCAGGTTTGGGAAGCAGCTGCACAAAAGAAATAACCAAAAACCCTAAATAGGAATGGCTAAACTATCTACCTTACATAGAAATTTACAACTATGAACTTTCTAGCAGATTTCTGGTGGGTTTTTGTACTTGTTTTTATTGTTTTCAGCGGACTTGTTACGGTAAGCCAGGGTACCATTGCCGTAATTACCATGTTTGGTAAATACCAGCGGATATTAAGGCCGGGCCTGAATTTTAAATTCCCGTTGATTGAGCAGGTATTTAAAACCGTGAGCATTCAGAACCGCTCGGTAGAACTGGAATTTCAGGCCGTCACACTTGACCAGGCCAATGTATATTTTAAGAGTATGCTCCTGTATTCTGTTATTAACCAGGAAGAAGAAACCATCAAAAATGTGGCATTCAAATTCATTAACGACAAGGATTTGATGCAAGCCCTCATCAGAACGGTAGAGGGAAGTATCAGGGGGTTTGTTGCCACTAAAAAACAAGCCGAAATCTTATTGCTAAGAAGGGAGCTAGTCGAGTTTGTAAAAGCCCAGATAGATGAATCATTGGAAAGCTGGGGCTACCACTTGCAGGACCTGCAAATCAACGACATCACATTTGACCAGGTTATTATGGAAAGCATGAGCAGGGTGGTGGCAAGCAATAATTTAAAAGCAGCTGCCGAAAATGAAGGGCAGGCATTACTGATTACCAAAACAAAAGCAGCAGAAGCGGAAGGGAATGCGATTAAGATATCTGCCAATGCAGAAAAAGAAGCAGCCAGGCTTCGCGGACAGGGAGTGGCATTGTTTCGCGAAGAAGTGGCCAAGGGTATGAGCCAGGCTGCCGAACAAATGAAGCAGGCAAATCTGGATACCAATGTGATCCTCTTCAGTATGTGGACAGAAGCCATTAAAAACTTTGCAGAAGTGGGCAAGGGAAACATCATTTTTCTGGATGGCAGTCCCGAGGGCATGGAGAACAATATGCGGCAGATAATGGCAATGGTGAAGATGAAAGAGCTACAGAAAACATAGTCCTAACAGGCATTCAGCTATTGGTATTCAATTAACCAATACTTATACCCCCTGTTTGTGCAAATACCGCCCGGTACAATATTTTTTGGCGCTTATTAACAGAATAGCCAGATGTGTAAAAGCTTTCCTAAAAAAAGCCTTTAAAAGCTATTTATTCACAGGGTTACTGTTCTTTTGTAGAAGCAGCTAATTTTAGCAATACTTAAAATGATTAGAGATGTTCAATCTCCTGCAAATTGATACCCTTCAAAAAGTAGCAGCTGGCATACCTGCAGCAGCCGAAAAAATTTCTCTGTGGAGTCTTCTGGAAAAAGGAGGATGGATCATGTATCCGCTCTACCTCTTATTTGCAGCTGCCGTATTTGTGTTTATTGAAAGATTGCTTGCTATCCGAAAAGCATCCAGGATAGAAAGCAATTTTATGAACATTATCCGCGACCATATCATCACAGGTAATGTTACGGCAGCCAGGAGCCTGGCTAAAAACACCAATAATCCCGTAGCACGTATGATTGACAAGGGTTTGCAAAGAATTGGCAAGCCCATTGATGCCATCGAAAAAAGTATGGAAAATGTGGGTAAGCTGGAGATGTACAGCATGGAAAAAAATCTTTCCATCCTTTCACTGATAGCCGGTATTGCCCCCATGTTTGGGTTTCTGGGAACCATAGTGGGAATGATCCAGTTGTTTTATGGCATTGCCAGTTCCGGGCAGTTTACGCTGAACGATATTGCAGGGGGTATCTATGTGAAAATGATCACATCCGGAACCGGATTGATTATCGGATTGCTGGCCTATATCGGGCACAATGTACTAACCACCCAGATTGATAAAACAGCCAATAAAATGGAATCTGCAAGTGCTGAGTTTATTGACATATTGCAGGAGCCCACGAAATAATTAACAAGTGCCGTTAAAAAATTAGGAACGATTCATTTTAATAGATACAATGAATATCAGAAAGAGATTAAAAACCAATCCTGAAGTGCATACCGGTGCATTGAATGATATATTATTCATTCTGTTATTGTTTTTTCTGATCGTATCTACATTGGCAAACCCCAATGTTATCAAGGTTTCCAACCCCAAAGCCAAAAGCGATACAAAATCAAAACAAACCGTAGTCATAACCGTTGACAAAGACCAGCACCTTTTTCTTGCACAAAAACAGGTAAGCATGGACCAGCTGGAAACAGCATTAAAAGCATACCTGGCCAAAGAAACCGATAAACCCTCAGTGGTAATTAATGGCGACAGTACGTCTCATTTAGGCACAGCCATTCGCGTAATGCAGGTGATAAAAAAACTGGGCGCCACACCGGTGATGGCAGTAGACAATTCGGGGCATTAATGCAGGCAGATTTTGTATTAATGCCTGTATTAGTAGTACATCAATTCTATTCTCTAAATGCTTTCAGCATCCTGTTCTTACCATGCAAATCCCTTCTTAGTTCTGTTTTATAACCCAGTGTTTCAAATAATTTTTTTGTTTCCTCGCCCAGGGCCTCATTGATTTCCAGCAGTATCCTGCCATGAGCTGTAAGTTTTGTTTGGGCGAATAAAGCAATTTTTCTGTAAA
>JBDKLG010000231.1:0-3076 GCA_039795695.1 Bacteroidota bacterium | reverse complement strand
CCTGAAAAGCATTTTTAATATGACCAAGCAGGTAATTCGTCCGATGATGAAAGCGAAAAGCGGCAGTATCATTAATATGAGTTCGATTGTGGGCGTGAGGGGAAATGCCGGGCAAAGCAGTTATGCAGCCAGTAAAGCCGGTATTATTGGCTTTACCAAATCCATTGCCATGGAACTGGGCAGTCGTAATATCAGGTGCAATGCAATTGCACCAGGTTTTGTTGAAACCGATATGACCCATTATTTAAAAGATGGGGATGGCGCTGCAGAGTTTTTGAAAAAAATTCCGCTTGGCAGATTCGGGAAAGCGGAAGAAATTGCCAGTACCACTTTATTTCTGGCCAGTGATATGAGCTCCTATATTACCGGACAGGTTTTAAGTGCCTGCGGAGGCCTCAATATATAGTAAAGCCCTGATAAACACTGCCCTCAAGCGGCGTTGAAGTTAATTATTCTGTTAAACCTTTTCCAACAGTTGATACTGGTTCATTTAACGTTATTTTTACTTTATGCTAAAAAAGTTCAGTGTTTTTTTCCTCTTGCTGGTTTTAACAATACAAATAATTCCGGTTCAACAAATCGGCAGTGTATTGTTTAGTAACCAATTGGCGGAGGAGGTCCCACACTCAGCTGACTTAGATACTGATTTTGTAAAAAAAGCAGGATTCAAGAGCGACTATCTTTCAACGCCTTCTTTTACCCTTTGTTCCTCCTTTATTGATTATACATTCCGCCATTACCTACATGCCGACGAGATTCCACAGAATCATAAGAGCGATATAGATGCCCCTCCGCCAAATGCTTAGTAACTGGTCACTTTACAGTTATTTTTTTTATTTTACTTAAGCATTTAAACAGCATGAAAAATTATTTTAAGACTGCCGGCAGTGATATGTCAGCATCAGTTGTTGTATTATTGGTGGCATTGCCATTATGTCTAGGCATTGCGCTTGGATCAGGTGCCCCTTTGTTTTCCGGAATAATCGCCGGTATTACAGGAGGTATCGTAGTTGGCTTATTAAGCGGCTCACAGCTAAGTGTGACCGGGCCGGCTGCGGGCTTAACTGTTATTGTTTCAACAGCCATTACCAAATTAGGGGTTTATGAAGCTTTTCTTTTGGCTGTTGTAATTGCGGGAATCTTACAATTAATACTGGGTATTATCAAGGCAGGAGTAATCGGAGACTATATCCCCAATTCTGTTATCAAGGGAATGCTGGCTGCTATTGGCCTGATTCTGATTATGAAACAATTTCCTCACCTGGTTGGATATGATGGCGATTTTGAGGGGGATGAAACATTTGCACAAACAAATCAGCAAAACACTTTTTCGGCCTTACTGCAAACTTTCTCTGCGATAACACCCGGAGCAGCTATCATTGCCGGCCTTGGTATATTTATCCTGTTTCTTTGGGAAAGGCCTTTCATAAAAAACAACAGGTTTTTATCGCTGCTTCCCGGGGCTTTGCTGGCTGTTATTACAGGAATCCTGCTCAATGGCCTTTTTGCTGCACAATTTCCTTCACTCGCACTTGAATCGAAACACCTTGTTTCATTACCTGTAGCAAAAGATCTTTCAGCCTTTGTTTCCTTTTTTACTTTCCCGGATTTTAGTTTTCTAAATAATAAAGATGTATGGGTTTCTGCAGGAACATTGGCCATAGTTGCCAGCCTCGAAACCCTTTTAGGCATAGAAGCCGTAGATAAGCTTGACCCTTTGAAAAGGGTTACACCACCTAATCGGGAATTAAAAGCACAGGGAATCGGAAACATCATCTCAGGATTATTGGGGGGCTTACCCCTGACTTCTGTTGTGGTTAGAAGCTCAGCAAATGTATCGGCAGGAGCAAAATCAAAGGTTTCAACCATTCTCCACGGTATCCTGCTTTTACTTTGTGTATTACTGATTCCTTTATTGCTCAATAAAATACCCCTTAGTGCTTTGGCTGCTGTGCTTATATTTACAGGATATAAGTTGGTTAAAATTTCACTTTTTAAAGAATTCTATCAGAAAGGATGGGACCAGTTCATTCCTTTTACAGTAACAATTCTGGCAATTTTGGTAAGCGACCTGTTAATAGGAATTCTGATAGGAATTTGTGTCGGACTTTTCTTTATGATCAGAAGTAATTTCAGGTCTTCCGTTTTTGTTGTGAATGATGCAAATAATTACCTGATACGCCTTCGGAAAGATGTGTCTTTTCTGAACAAACCTATTGTAAAGAAAAAACTGGAAGACGTTCCGGAAAATGCATTTGTATTAATCGATGCCACAAGGGCAGATTTTATTGATAAAGATGTTATTGAGGAAGTGAATAATTTTCTTTGTCATGCACACCTGAAAAATATTAAAGTGGAGATCAAAAAAAGTATGCACAAGCCCATGCACCTGCTTTTTCAGCAACCTAAAAATTAAATGATATGAAATCATATGAAAAATTATTATTGGAAAACAAAGCCTGGGCAAAGGAAAAGGTAGAAGACGATCCTTTGTATTTCGATCGGCTTGCACACCTGCAAACGCCCGAATTTTTGTGGATAGGCTGCAGCGACAGCCGTGTTCCTGCCAATGAAATTACCAATACCCAACCCGGTGAAATTTTTGTTCACCGGAATGTGGCTAACCTGGTGGTTCATACCGATGTTAACCTGCTAAGTGTACTCGATTATGCTGTTACACATTTAAAAGTAAAACACGTGATCGTTTGCGGACACTACGGTTGCGGCGGCATTAAAGCCGCCATGACCAATCACGATTTTAAGCAGGTATTGAATATGTGGTTAAGAAATATCAAAGATGTATATCGCCTGCACAGAGAAGAACTAAACACCATCCCCGATGAAGAGCATAAGTTTGACCGGCTGGTTGAATTGAATGTACAGGAACAGGTATTGCACCTGGCCAAAACATCCATTATCCAAAGAGCCTGGCAACAGGAACAAAGGCCCGACCTTCATGGCTGGGTGTATGGGCTAAAGGATGGCAGAATCAAACCTGTTTTTGAAATGCCTGCAGGCACATCTATTGATAACCTCTATACTTACGACGATCTTTGATAAGCAGGCATAAAAAAAG
>JBDKLG010000230.1:0-8261 GCA_039795695.1 Bacteroidota bacterium | reverse complement strand
GCAGCAATCATTGGTTGTATTTTTCTGAGGGATGATCGGGGTATTGATAAAAATAAAGTGGCTGCAAACGAAATAGAAATTGCCAGACTATACGCCGATACTGCTTTTCATGGAAAAGGAGTAGGGAAGGGCCTGATGCTTGCTGCCCTTGATTTCGCGGCAAAAATTCAAAAAAAATATGTCTGGCTCGGTGTATGGAAAGAAAATCAAAAAGCCATTGATTTTTACAGTTCTTTCGGATTTGAAAAAACAGGTGAACAAACATTTTTATTGGGTGATGATTGTCAGCTTGACTGGATTATGCAATTCCGCATTCCAGAAAATCAATGATTATTTTCTGCTATTTTTTATTTGTTGGAAGGGTCCGAACTTGTGCATTTTTTCTGAGAAATTATCGGCATAAGGCCCGAATGGGTAGTCGTATGGTTTTGTGGAAATAACCGGCCAGTCTTTCTGCAAATCAAATCCCGGTCTTGGCCGTGCATTGATACAGGCTGCCAGATCCCAGGCTTCTTCATCCGTAAGCATAGAATTATGGTAATTGACGGGATTGGGCATATTGTTTTTGATAAAACCCGCCAGTCGCGACAGCCGGAACAGCCCCGCCCCCTGGTTATAACTATGCGGTCCCCAAAGTGGCGGATACAAATAAGTTGCTCCGTCTTTATTTACCTGACCCTCACCATTAGTCCCATGGCATTTCATACAATTGGTCTGGTATAGTTTCCAACCCTTTTCCGGATCTGCAGGCCTGTTCAGAAAAGCCAGCTCCATAATTCCGCTACCCTTGGGTTTAATACCCTTTGGTACTTCATTGCCCAGCCATTTGATATAGGCTACAATTGCTTTCATTTCCCTGCAGCCGGAATCAAGTGCCTGTCCGTTCAGGCTTCTTTCAAAGCAATCGTTTACCCTCTTTTCAATAGATTCGATATTACCTGAACGTTCCCTGAATTTCGGATAGGTTGCAGCAACGGCTCCGAAATTGTTTCCCCAGGGTTTTGTTCCTGCTTCCAGGTGGCAGTTCTGACAATTCATCCCATTGCTGATATGTTTAACCTTCCCTTTCGGGCCCAGGTAGCTGGCCGTATTTTCAATCAGCTCTCTGCCATATAAAATCTCTTCCCCTTTTTTATCTACGGGTATTTGAAATTTACCTGCACCTGTCCAGCAATCATTTGCAGCAATTCCCGGCATTTTTTTTTGTGATGAATCCTGTTCACAGGAACAGAACCCCGCGATGAGGAAAAACAAAACACCGGTTTTGAAATAAAAAGGTGGAAACTGTTTCATTAATGCGGCAATTTTTCTCTTAGCAGCCCATAAACCCATGTTCCCGCCACTGCACAAATAAGCGATACGATAACAACTGAAATTCCGGCACCTACCAAAGCATACAACGGTCCGGGGCAGGCGCCTGTCATTGCCCAGCCAAAACCAAATAAAAGCCCTCCGTAAACCTGTCCCTTGTTAAAGGGTTTTCCCTTAAAATCAATCTCTTCCCCATAAATGGTTTTTACCCTGAATTTTTTCAGTACAAAAATAGAAACGGCCCCAACAGCAATGGCAGAGCCGATTACACCAAACATGTGAAAACTTTGTAAACGGAACATTTCCTGTATCCTGAACCAGGAAATCACTTCTGCCTTTGTGAGAATAATGCCAAATAAAACACCCATTGCCAGGTATTTAAAATTATACCACCAGGGATGTTTCAGCTCACTGGTATTCATACAAATGGAATCGAGCGACCTGGTTTCAAAATCAGTATTGGTTTCTTTTTGCATGCTAGAATAATTTTAAAATAAATGGCATGATTAAATTGGCCATGATAAATCCTCCGGCCATAAAACAACCCGTTGCAACCAAAGAAGACCATTGGAGATTACTGATACCCATGATGGAATGGCCGGAAGTACATCCCCCGGCATACCTTGTACCAAAGCCTACCAGAAATCCTCCTACTGCAATCAGTAAAAAACCGCGAAGCGTAAATAGTGCGGGCCAGTTGAACAAATCGCCGGGTGCCAGACGGTCATACTCATTAATACCATAGGATTGCAATTCACCAATAAGCCTGGCATTCAATTGCATTGGTGCATGGGAAGAAAAAAATTGGGCGGCAATGAATCCTCCGATAAAAACCCCTGTTACAAAAAATAAGTTCCAGGCTTCTTTTTTCCACTCGTACTGAAAGAAGGGAATTTTTGCCGGAAAGCAGGCGGCACAGAAATGTCTTAACGATGAAGAAATTCCGAGATGCTTATTACCAATCAGTAATAATACGGGAACCATCAGTCCAATCAACGGGCCTGCTACATACCAGGGCCAGGGCTCAGATAACCATTGGGGCATAAAAAAAATTATGGATGAATAAAAACTGTTTGAAAGATACTTATTGTTTTTACTTAATTAATTGAACCGGCTAAAAAAAACAGGTGGCCGGTACTACCAATGTTTTACCTGACAAAAAGTTCATGTATGATGATATAAATGCCCATCACCAGTACAAACCAGCCAAATCCTTTTTTCAGTTTTTCACCGGGAATGGTTTCTCCCATTTTTCTGCCAATGAAAGTACCTGTTATGGCAATAGCAGTAATAGGGAGCAGGAGTGACCAATCAAATTGCTGGTGAAAAAGATCTCCTAAAAAGCCAAACAATGAATTCATGGCAATGATGAGCAGGGAACTGCCAATGGCTTTTTTCATATCGAGTTGAAAAGAAAAAATGAGCACGGGAATAATGATGAATCCCCCGCCCGCACCCAGCAGCCCTGTTAAAATACCTACCTGTACTCCCTTAAGCAGTGCTTTGGAGAACTGGATGGAAGGTAAGGAACCGGCTGGCTTTTGTACTGCTTCTTTCTGAATCATATGGATGGAAGCAACAATCATTACCACAGCGAAAAGCAGCATGGTTAGCAAAGACCTGGTTATAGAGATGGATCCCATCATCCATAATTGTTCAGGAATGATGGGTATGAGCCATTTGCGTATCAATACAACCGTTAGGATAGATGGAATGCCGAAATAAAAAGCAGCTTTAAAATGAATACTGCCCTTGCGGTAATTCTTGTAAGCACCTGCCAGGCTACTGCAGCCAACAATAAAAAGGGAGTAGCCCGTTGCCAGGGTAGGATGAATATGAAAAAGATAAACCAGTACAGGTATGGTTAATATAGAACCACCGCCGCCAATCATTCCAAGTGAAATGCCAATCAATAAAGAAGCCAGGTAGCCAATTATTTCCATGTACAAAGGATTAGCGGCAAAGATGCTGAATAATCAACCAGTTTCCCAATCTGCATCCGGTAATACGGCTAGTTTTTGAGGGCCAGTTCGCTGATATCATCCATATTGATGGCCAGATGACTTTCATCAAAAATACATTCGCCGTTTTTAATCAATAAAACCTGTGGCGATTCATGGTATACCTGCATTTTCTCTGCAATACTATTCGAAATGCTGCGGTAAGAGATCAGGTCGAGCAGGTGGAAATCAATTCCTTCAGGTGTTTCAGCCCTATTGAGCCTGTTTAAAACCAGATCGCTGGTACCACAGCGGGTACTGTGTTTGAAAATAAGCTGGGGGGTATGGGCCGATTTCTCGATAATATCTTCGAAACCCTGTTCCGAAGTAAGTGGAATCCAATTCATATAAATGAAGCCAGTTGAAAGCAAAATACTATTGTCTGAAATACTTGGGGTTGGTAGTAGGGCAACCTTTTCTACTGGGTGCACAGGATGTAAACAGGGCTCCCGCCACCAATAAAAAGAGAAATAAAAGGGCAATCTTTTTCATGCTTCTTGTTTAAATAAGAGATTAGACTGTATTTTGCGATATACCAAAGATAAAGTTTTGGCAGCAATCGTTGCCTATCTACCCTTTGGAATTTGTTAAATTGTAATACCGACCTAAAAATAACGTATGCGGGTTCATTTTATTTCAATCGGGGGAAGCGTGATGCACCAATTGGCCATAGCATTGCATAGAAAAGGGTACCATGTAACCGGTACAGATGACGAAATTTTTGAACCTGCCAAAGGAAATTTAGCCGCAGAAGGGTTATTGCCTGCAGCAATTGGATGGGATTCCTCACTGATAACCAATGATATAGACGCCATTATACTGGGTATGCACGCCAAAGCCGACAATCCCGAGCTGATCAAAGCAAGTGAAATGGGATTGAATATCTACTCATTTCCGGAATATATCTACCATGAAAGCAGGAACAAGCAAAGGGTGGTAATTGGAGGTAGTCATGGCAAAACCACCACCACCAGTATGGTTATGCATGTACTAAAAAAAAATCAGCATGCTTTTGATTACCTGGTAGGAGCCAAACTTGATGGATTTGACCAGTCGGTGAATATTACCCAGGCCCCGGTTATTGTATGCGAGGGAGATGAGTACCCGGCAAGTGCGATTGAGAAAAAACCAAAATTTCATTTTCTTTTTCCGCATATCGCAGTTATTACGGGCATTGCCTGGGACCATATTAATGTATTTCCCAGCTTTCCTTTTTACCTGGAACAGTTCATCATTTTCATCAATAAAATTGAGCCGGGCGGTATCTTAATTTACAATGAAACCGATGCAGTGCTGAAAAAACTGGTGGAAGAAAATTACCGGAACGATATCAGGTACCAGCCTTACGGCATTCCGGAACACCAGATTGAAAATGGACAGACAAGGGTTGGCATTGACCATGTTTGGGGATCTTTAAAAGTCTTTGGCAACCACAATCTATTGAATCTTTTTGCTGCATTTTATGTTAGCAGGGAACTTGGCATAAGTACAGAGCATTTTATCAATGCCATCAGCTCTTTCACGGGTGCTTCAAAGCGGCTGGAACTATTGGCTGCAAATACCGATACTAGTGTATACCGTGATTTTGCCCATGCACCCAGTAAAGTAAAAGCCACCATTGATGCGGTAAAAGAGCAGTTCCCCCAAAGGAAGCTGTTAACGATACTTGAATTGCATACGTTCAGCAGTTTAAATGAACAATTTATGGGCGAATACCATGGTGCATTGGACAAAGCCGATGAAGCAGTTGTTTATTATTCAAAACATGCTTTGGCCCTGAAAAGAATGCCGGAACTGCCTGCTGATAAGGTTTTGGCAGGATTTAACAAACCCGGTCTGCTTGTTATTACGGAAAAAGATGCACTTATCCAATGGATGAAATCACAACAATATGCCCATGCCAACCTTGTTTTAATGAGCAGTGGCAACTATGATGGCATAGATATGCTTACTTTCGCCAAACAGATAACTGCTTAAGAAAATCGACCCTTCATGAACCTTCAACTTACGCGACCAATCGCATTCGTAGACCTTGAAACAACCGGTGTAAATATCAGCACCGATAGAATTGTGGAAATTGCTATTATAAAAATCTTAACAGACGGAACCCGCCAGGTTAAAAGAAAACTGATCAACCCCTTGGTACCTATTCCGGCAAGCTCCACAGAAATTCATGGGATCAGCGATGAAATGGTCAAAGATGCGCCCAGTTTTAAGCAGGCAGCCAATGAAATCAAACAATTCATGGAAAACTGCGACCTGGGAGGGTACAACAGCAATCGTTTCGATATTCCGATGCTTATTGAAGAGTTTATGCGCATTGGGATGGACTTCAGTATTGAAGGAAGAAAACTGGTGGATGTACAGAAAGTATTTCACATGATGGAACAAAGAACTTTGGGGGCTGCTTATAAATTCTACTGCCAGAAAAACCTTGACGGGGCACACAGTGCAGAAGTCGATGCAACAGCAACCTGGGAAATACTCGAAGCCCAGGTAATCAGGTATCCGCAGATTGGTAATACGGTAGAAAGTATTGTAAAATTCACGGGGGAAGATGATATCGTAGACTTTGCCAGAAGATTCATCAAAGAAAAAGGGGTGGAGATTTTTAATTTTGGCAAACACAAGGGCAAACCGGTAACCCAGGTACTGAAAGAGGAGCCGCAGTATTATGACTGGATGATGAAAGGTGATTTTGCGATGAACACCAAGCAGAAACTGACTGAAATACTTAACCGCACACTACTTAAAAAAGCCTAATCAAGCGATTTTACCGATACTTATAGCAGAAAATAATATTTGAATAATTTCTAAGCTGTAACTTGTATTTTTAAATTTCCCGACTGAATATTGGAAAAAATTGTCATCATACCAACTTTTAATGAGATAGAGAATATCTCTTCCATCATTTCTGCCGTGTTTGCACTTGGCCAGGAATACCATGTATTGGTGATAGACGATAGTTCACCTGATGGAACTGCCAACCAGGTAAGGTCAATGATGCAAAATTATCCGGGTCAGTTATTTTTAGAAGAAAGAAAGGGGAAGCTGGGCCTGGGAACTGCCTATATCCATGGTTTTAAGTGGTGCATTGAAAAAGGCTATGCATTTATTTTTGAAATGGATGCCGATTTTTCCCATAATCCGGCCGATCTGGAACGGCTTTATGCAGCCTGCAAATACGAAGGGGCGGATGTTTCAATTGGCAGCCGTTATGTTCCAGGAGGACAAACAGAAAACTGGCCGCTTGACAGGCAATTATATTCCCGGGGAGGAGCTTTTTATACCAAAATACTTACCTGGATGCCTGTAAACGACCCTACAGCAGGTTTTGTTTGTTATAAGCGAAAAGTTTTGGAGACCATCAATTTTGATATGATCCGTTTTGTTGGATATGCATTCCAGATTGAAATGAAATTTGCAGCCTGGAAACTGGGATTCCGTATCAAAGAAGTGCCCATCACTTTTATTGACCGCAAAATAGGCATCAGCAAAATGAGCAAGGGCATTATCAAGGAAGGGGTATTGGGTGTATTGAGCATTCAGTGGAAAAGCATGTTCAAAGATTACCTGAAAAATCTGAGAAACCCCCTGCAATAATGTTGAATTTTATACTGGTCTCTCACAAAATCTTCTTCAAAGGCCCCCTTATGCTGCTTAAATGAAACAGGCCCTTATCAGATTGCATCTATCGGTTTTTTTAGCGGGTTTTACCGGTGTATTGGGTAAGCTGATTCTTTTAAACGAAGCTTTGCTGGTATGGTATCGGGTATTGATTACTGTTCTTACATTGGGAATTTGGCTTTTATGGAAAAAGAAATTGTCCAGATTAAGCGGCATACAAATCATCCGCTTAATGGGCATCGGCACCATCATTGCCATACACTGGGTTTGTTTTTACGCGAGTATTAAAATTGCCAATGTATCAATCGGGTTGATCTGCTTTTCTGCTGTAGGCTTATTCACTGCCATACTGGAACCCATCCTTACCAAACAGCCATTCAGCTGGGTTGAAATAGGGCTGGGTCTCATAAGCCTGGCCGGCATCTACCTCATATTTCATTTTGACAACCGCTACAGAACGGGAATTTTATTGGGGATTGCTGCAGCGCTGCTGGGAGCGGTTTTTGCCGTACTCAACAAAAAAAATGTTTCTCTTGCTCCTCCGCAAACACTTATGTTTTATGAATTAAGCGGGGGAATCATCTTACTTACCGCACTGATGCCTTTTTATCTTTATTATTTCCCGGCCAATTCATTATTACCGGCTGTTTCAGACTGGGTATGGTTATTGGTATTAAGCTGGCTATGCACCGTATTGGCAATGGATTTGATGTTGCAATCATTAAAAAAAGTATCTGCTTTTACCCAAAGCTTGAGCCTGAACCTGGAGCCTGTTTATGGCATACTGCTCGCATTTGTTTTATTCAGGGAGAATGAACACCTGGGAACAAGTTTTTATATCGGTTTTTTATTGATTGCCGTTTCCGTTATGCTGCAAATGCTTCGGATAACCAAATGGAAAAAAACTGCATAAACCTTATTTTAATTCGTAGGCAACAATTTTATTTCCATAAAATGCGGGCACATATACAATCCGGTTTTTAGGGTCATAACCAATATCGGCAGTATTGGCTTTCTGGACACGGGTATCGAGCAGGATTTGCTTGCTGCCATCGGCATAAATATAATAGATAACCCCGGCCCAGGCAGATACGAGGTATTCATTGGGTTTCACCATTTCAATTCCATCCGTACTTGGATCCATCCCTTCGGCAATGGTGGTTACACCACCGCTGCCTATTAGTTTTATAAGGCTGCCTTTGTCCAATACAAGCAATTCTTCACCAATGGCAAGCAGTCCATTGGGTGCCTGTAAGTTTTGCAAAACATTGATTACAAAACCCTTTTCCAGTCTGTGTACCCTGTTAGCCCTTGTGTCGCTTA
>JBDKLG010000229.1:0-10714 GCA_039795695.1 Bacteroidota bacterium | reverse complement strand
TTATCACCCTGGGTTTTAACGGGGGAGCTTCCGGCGAATTTTCGAAACAGGCAGATATTTTCTTTTCGGGAGGTTTAACAGCTCAGCTCAAATTTCATGGATTTGCCCTAACGGATTCCTCCGGAAGCAAACCCATACCAATCCCGAATAACCGATAATAAAAAAACCACCGGAAGGTGGTTTTTTTATTATCAACAGGCATTTATTTAGAATCTTTCTAATTTGGAAAAGAAAAAATCTCCTTCAATGGCTGCATTTTCATCACTATCGCTTCCATGAACCGCATTCTCGCCAATGGATGCGGCAAATTTCTTGCGGATGGTTCCCTCTTCCGCCTGGGCAGGATTGGTTGCGCCAATCAGCTTTCTGAAATCGGCTACTGCATTGTCTTTTTCGAGAATGGCAGCTACAATCGGGCCACTGCTCATAAACGTTACCAGCTCACCAAAAAATGGCCTGGCCCTGTGTATGTCATAAAATAAACCGGCCTGATCAGGGGTTAAATGGATCCATTTCATGGCTTTTACCGAAAAACCGGCTTTGATGATTTGGTCCAGAATAGCTCCGGTATGCCCTTTTTGGGTTGCATCCGGCTTAATCATTGTAAAAGTTCTGTTACTCATATAGTTTGTAAAATTTCGGCCGCAAAAGTACGCAAATGAAGACCGTTTAGCTATTTATAAGCCCTGTTTTTTGTTAAAGTCCCATAAATTGATTTGACAGAGTTGTTCGGAAACCGCAATTTTGCCGCCACTATATGCAGCCAATCGATTTTTTTTTCCCAGCGTTGAATAAACCTTCCAAGGTAATCATCACCATGCACCAGAAACCGGATGGGGATGCGATGGGGTCGGCATTGGGGCTCTATCATTTTATGGTTGCCATGGGACATGAAGTAGTGGTGATTTCTCCCACCAACTGGGCAGATTTTCTTGACTGGATGCCCGGAATTGATACAGTGATTGATTTTGAACAGAAAAAAGAAGCTGCCAAAAAACTGATTAGTGAAGCAGGAATTATTTTCTGCCTCGACTTCAATATCCTCCACAGGACCAAAAATATGGAGGAGGTTCTGCTGAACGCCACCTGCACTAAAATTCTCATTGACCATCATGAACAGCCTCAGAAAGAAGTGTTTACGTATGGAATCAGTGATACGTCCAAAAGCTCTACCTGTGAAATGGTCTATGATTTTATTGTAAATTCAGGCAATGCCCCAAAAATCAATCTTGCCATAGCAGCCTGCTTATATACGGGTGTAATGACCGATACGGGTTCTTTTCGTTTTCCGGCCACTACGGCATCGGTGCACAGAATGGTGGCGCATCTCAAAGACCTGGGACTGGAGCATACCTTTATTCACAACAATATCTACGATAATTTTCTTGAAAACCGCCTGCGCTTTATTGGCTATGCCCTGATGACCAGGATGGAAGTGCTGTATGAATACAATACGGCACTGATGTTTATTACCCGGGGCGATTTACAGCGCTACAACATCAAAACAGGGGATACGGAAGGCCTGGTGAATTATTTATTAACGATACAGGGAATTAAATTCGGAGCTTTGGTAATTGACAGGGAGGGAGAAAGAAAATGGAGCTTCCGCAGCAAGGGGGCTTTTGATGTGAACGACTTTGCAAGAAAGCATTTTAACGGAGGCGGGCATGTGAATGCAGCCGGGGGAGGAAGCTATGACAGCCTGGAAGCCAATCTGGCCCAATTCAGGGAAGTAATTAAAGCATATCAAAATCAACTTCAATAAAACCAAATGATGAGAACAACCACCACGCTTTTATTAGCGATTGTATTGCTTGCAAGCTGTAACCAATACCAGAAAACACCTTCAGGTCTTTCGTATAAGATTACCAAAGGCAATAACAAGGAAACACTGAAACAAGGCCAGTTTGTAAAATTCAATATCGAATACAAAGTGCCGCCAAAAGATTCCATACTGACCTCTTCCTTTGGTCATATTCCTGCTTTTCTGGTAATTGATACCAGCAGGCCAAGCAAACACAGTTTTCTTGAAATTATTACCAAATGCGCTGTTGGCGATAAAATCGAATTCACCATGAGCGTAGATACCCTCAAAAAACTGGGTATGATTGAATACAACAATATTTTCCATGCCCGCGACCTGATCAAAGGAAGAGTAGAGATACTGAAATCCTATGCATCTCAAGCCGAAGCTTCTGCCGACCTGGTAAAAGAACAGGATGCACAGAAACAAAAAGAAATCAAAGAACTGCAGGACTTTATTGCCAAAAAAGGAACCAAGACCCAATCCACTGCTTCCGGTGTAATGGTAGAAGTGATCAATGCCGGTGATGCACAAAAAGCAGATTCGGGTAAACAGGCACTGGTGATGTACAAAGGCACTTTCATGAACGGGAAAGTTTTTGATACCAATATTGGCAAGGAAGCACAGAGCTCGCAGCCAATGAGCGTTGTAATAGGCAGCAATGGCGTTATTCCGGGACTGGATGAAGGATTGCGTTTGTTTGGCAAAGGCGGTAAAGGGAAAATTTATATCCCTTCCATGCTGGCTTATGGCCAGAATGGTTCTGCCCCGATTGTTCCTCCTTATTCCAATATGATTTTTGAAATTGAAATAGTGGATGTAACGAATCCTCCCGCACAGCAGGCACAACCTGCAGTTCCCGGACAGCAGAAAAGATAAGCCGGTTCTAACCATTTGGAAAGTTCAACACTTTCCAAATGGTTTTTACTTTAAATAGGATGTGAGCTCAATCGCTTCCATCGCTTCCTTCACATCATGCACCCGCAATATGTTTGCCCCTTTCAACAAACAGGCGGTATGCAGCACAGTGGTTCCGTTCAAAGCTTCTTCCGCTGTAATACCCAGTGTTTGATAAATTGTCGATTTTCTTGAAATGCCCACCAGCAAAGGCTTTCCAAGTAAGGTGAAAGTTTCCAGCTGCCTCATCAGCTCAAAATTCTGTGCTGCATTTTTACTGAAACCAAAGCCGGGGTCAATCACAATGTCCTGAATACCCGCTTTGGCACAGGCATCAATCCTTTCGATAAAATAATCAACCAGCTCAGCGGTCAGGTTTGTATAGGTTTGGGGCAAATGCATGTTTTCCCGGCTTCCCTTTGTATGCATACAGCTGTAGGGAACCCCCTGCGATGCTGCAAATGAGAGCATGTTTTCATCAAAACGACCACCGCTGATATCATTGATAAGGGTTGCACCATGAAAAATGGCTTCCCTGGCTACTGTTGAATGGTAAGTATCTACCGAGAGCAGGGTTTCCGGGAAATTTGCCTGCAATGCATCCATCACCGGAAGGATTCTTTCCATTTCCTGTTCTGCATGTAAAACCTCACTGCCCGGCCTGGTGCTCTGGCCTCCGATGTCCAGGAACAGAGCTCCATCGCGAATCATTTTTTCTGCACCGGTAAGGAGGGCTTGCAGGTTTTCCTGCCTGCTTCCTGCAAAAAAAGAATCTGGCGTAACATTGATAATGCCCATTACCACGGGCTTGTCGATCAACAATAGTTTTCCTCTGCAGTTAAGTGTAAACATTCTCTGTTATCATTTATATTGCATCCGGTTCAAAGATATTACCTAAAGGATTTAAAGCGTTTATTTTTCATGTCGAATACAAATCAGCAATACGATGGGGCCATTCAGGAATGCAGGGATGTTTTTATCAAGAAAACCAAGGATTATGGCACTGCCTGGAGAGTATTGCGCACCATTTCAGTAGTTGACCAGATTTTCATCAAAGCCCTCCGCATCAGAACCATACAGGACCTGCATACACAGAAAGTGGGGGATGATATTCCTTCCGAATTCAAAGGCATCATCAATTATGCCGTTATCGGATTAATGCAGCTGGAATTGGGTGTGCCGGCTGTAGAAGAATTGCCGGTACTACAGGTCGACAATCTTTACCACAAATACATTGATTTTGCCAAAAATACCATGCTCGACAAAAACCACGATTATGGAGAAGCATGGCGGGAGATGAGCCAGCAAAGCTTCGCAGACCTTATTCTGATGAAACTGATGCGCATCAAACAGATCTTATCCAATGATGGTAAAACCCTGATCAGTGAAGGGATTGATGCCAATTATGTAGACATCATCAATTATGCGGCTTTTGCATTGATATTAATGAAAGAAGGAAAACACTAAAACTATGTCTAAGAACTTATTACTGCTTATTCGATGGATTGTTGGGCTGCTGTTCATTTTTTCCGGATTGATCAAAGTGAATGACCCACTGGGACTGAGTTATAAAATGCAGGAATTTTTTGAAGTATGGGCGCTCAACGGTTTACACGATTATACCCTGGCCATGTCTCTCAGCATGAATGTATTTGAAGTACTGGCCGGCGTTGCAGTGATCATTGGCTGGAGAATGAAATTATTCAGCTGGTTATTGCTATTGCTGATCATCTTCTTTAGTTTTTTAACCGGCTATGCCCTTTTCTCCGGAAAAATCAAAACCTGCGGCTGTTTTGGCGATTGCCTGCCTTTAACACCGGCACAGTCATTCGGTAAAGACCTGTTCCTGCTGGTATTAATCCTTGTTTTATTCTTTGCAAACAATACAATCAGATCGGCACTGAACCCCAGGCTGGCTGTGGCTTTGCTGGCAGCTGTTGTGCTTGTTTCAACCTATGCACAGTTCTATGTTTTACAGCATTTACCTTTTGTAGACTGTTTGCCCTATAAGAAAGGGAACAATTTGCTGGAGCAGATGAAAACGCCTGCAGGAGCTATTCCCGATAGTTTTTCCATCGTGTTCTCCTATAAGAAAAACGGGCAGGCGGTTGAATTTGACCAGCTGCATTTTCCGGCAGATTTTGATGCTACCTACCAGTATGTTGACAGGAAAGACAAACTGGTAAAAAAAGGGAATGGGCTTGCCGCCAAAATTCTTGACCTGTCTTTTCAAACCATGGCGGGTACCGATACTACGCAGGCTGTATTGAACCAACCCGGAAAATATTTACTGCTGCTTGCCAAAGACATGGAAAAATACTCCGAATGGTCGGCCGGATTTTCGGCAGTACTCAGGATGGCGGCACAAAAACAATTACCCGTTTTTGTGGTAACTGCCGATGCGGATAAAGCGGGCACTTATTTTAACCAGTCCATCATCCTCAAATGCGATGCCACCGTGTTAAAAACAGCTGCCAGGGTGAACCCCACTTATTTTCTCATGGAAGGTGCAACCGTAGTTGGTAAAACAAGTTATGCAGACGGAGAAAAACTGCTCACGCAATTAAACGGGCTAAAATAAAACATCCATGCTGCCATTCATCACCAGAAAAATCACCTACGGAATATTGGTGCTGATAGGGGTAGTGGTGGTGGTATTTTTTCTTTTCCAGGGCTTTGGAGACCCGGCCAGACTGGTTTTGGGGCAAAGAGGCGATAGTGCCACCATTAAAAATATACGCAAAGAACTGGCATTGGATGAGCCCAAATGGAAACAGTTTTTTTTATACCTCAATGATGTGTCGCCGGTTTCGGTATATACCAGCGCCGACATTAAACAAAAGGAACTGAAAGGATATTTTATTGGCGGAGAAACCAAATTGGGTATCAAACTGCCTTATTTCAGAAGGTCTTATCAAACCAGGAAAGACGTGGGTTCATTGCTCTGGGAAGCATTGCCCGGAACTATTCTGCTGGCTGTTGCGGCCATGTTGCTGGCAACTGTTGTGGGCATATTACTGGGAGTTCTTGCAGCGGTAAAACAAAATACCTGGATGGATACTTCTTCCGTATTTGCAAGCGTACTGGGCATTTCAGCCCCTTCCTTTTTCATGGGTATTGTATTGGCTTACCTGTTCGGATTTGTGCTGGCACCATATACAGGCCTGCACATGACGGGTAGTTTATTTGATACCGATCCCTTTACCGGCAGGCATCTGCAACTCAAAAACCTGGTACTGCCGGCCATTACCCTGGGTATCCGGCCCCTGGCCATTATTACCCAGTTAACCAGGAGTGCCATGCTCGATATTCTTGACCAGGATTATATCAGAACGGCTTATGCAAAAGGGCTTACCAAAAAAACAGTGGTATTCAAACATGCACTGCGCAATGCTTTAAACCCGGTAATTACGGCCATTACAGGCTGGTTTGCCGAATTGCTTGCGGGCGCATTTTTTGTAGAATATATTTTTGGCTGGAAAGGAATTGGAAAAGTGACCGTGGATGCTTTGGAAAAACTCGACTTCCCCGTAGTAATGGGCAGTGTGCTGGTAACAGCGGGGTTTTTTATACTGATAAACATACTTGCCGATATACTCTATGGAATAGTAGATCCCCGTGTGCGCATTCATTAAGCCGCTAACCCATACCGGTAGGGGATTCTAAGGCCTGGCAGTTCTGAGAAGCAAACCTATTGAATCACCACTTCCGTAATCACTGTTTCACCAAAAGCCTCATTCACTCTTTCAATGATGAGTGGTTTCTGAAACATCAGTTCATTTTTGAGAGGGCCAATCGCAGTATGAATAAATAGTTTCTGGTTAATGATTTGAATCCTATCCGTGTATTTGGAAATGGTCTTACCCATCAGCTGCTCCCATATTTCTTCAATCTGCACGGCCCTGATGCCATTTTTCAAATGACTCTTCCTGAGAAAACCCTTGATAGCATCGCCGATATGAGATTCTGACATAGTGTAAAGTTAGGAGTATGTAACAGCACTTAAAAAATTGTTTTACGGAAGTGCCCGGCTTAAAGGGTTTCCAGCTGAAATGCCACACCCACTTGTTCCAATTGTTTTTTAAGCCGATCGGGATGTGTATCGGAAATAAATACCTGTCCGTCACTTTCCAGGCATACCCAGTTCAATAGGGCAAACATTCTTTGCTCATCCAGTTTTTCAAAAACATCATCCAGTAAGAGGATGGGGGTGAAGTTTTTTTCTTTTTTCAATATTTGCCATTCAGCCAGTTTGAGTGCAAACAGCAAACTTTTTCTTTGTCCCTGCGAAGCCTCTGTTTTAAAGGCATTGGCACCCATCTGAAAGTTGAGGTCATCTCTGTGAATGCCCGTGGCCGTTCTTTGCAGCAGCAAATCTTTTTGCCGGCTATTGCTCAGGAGCATGGCAAAATCGGCCTGCAATAACTGGCTTTCATAGTTCAGTACAAGGCCATCGTTAGTGCCGGCAATTTTTTGGTAAATCGCATCAACCAGGGGAAGAAAAGTAGCGAGAAAATTTTTCCTGGTATTGAAAAGATAATTGCCCCTGTCAACCAGTTGCTCATCCAGTATATTGAGCAATGCTTCATCCTGCCGGCCTGTTTCTGCCACCTGTTTCAGCAGGCTGTTTCTTTGCTGCAGTATTTTTGTATAATCAATCAGTTTCAGCAGATAGGTTTTGTTGATTTGTGCAATCAGGGTATCTGTAAAAACCCTTCTTCCCTCACTGCCTCCCGCAATCAGGGCAATATCGTCGGGCGCAATAAAAACACAGGGAATCCTGCCAAGATGCTCAGAGAATTTCTTATAGACTTCGTCGTTATAACTCAATTCTTTTTTATTGTTTTCCCGCAGAATGCAAACAATTTTCTGGGGCTCATTCAATAGTTCATAATTTCCCTCCAGTCTTAATCCCAGCATTCCATGCAATACATTCAGGCTATCGGGGCGGGAGAAATAGCTTTTCGAAAAACTCAGGTAATATATCGCGTCCAGCAGATTGGTTTTGCCGGTTCCGTTCTTACCACAGATACCCACAATCCTGTTGGTAAAGGAAAAAGTCCGCTGACGGTAATTGCGAAACTGGACCAGGGTTAAATTGTTTAGCCTAAGCATTTGGCGGCAAATTAATCCACCCATCTTAATTATTCGTATGCTGTATGGCTGAAAGCGTTTATTTTTATTAAAAATTCGGCATTGAAGACCATTTTATCTGAACAACAACTGGCCCTTACCGTAAAAAGACTGGCACACCAGATACTGGAAAACAATCTCCAGTTGCACAATACCGCCATCATCGGGTTACAGCCAAGGGGGATTTACCTGAGCGACAGAATTGTACAGGAACTCAAACAGATAACAGGCGTAAAAAACCATGAATACGGAAAACTGGACATTACTTTTTACCGCGATGATGTAAGGAAAAGCCTGCATATCGCCAACCAGACCGATATCCCTTTTAACCTGGAAAACAAGCGTGTGGTATTGATTGATGATGTACTGTATACCGGCAGAACAATCCGGGCGGCGCTGGATGCTTTGCTGGCATTTGGAAGGCCTTCCCAGGTATCGCTCTGTGTGCTGATCGACCGAAGGTTCAGTCGCGAATTACCCATCCAGCCTGATTATACAGGAAAAGTAATTGACACCATTATTTCGCAGCGGGTAAAGGTTTGCTGGAAAGAAAATGATGAAATTGAACAAGTAATTCTTTTGGATAGCTGAAATCTTTTATCTTTGATTTTTAATGAAACTATCTGCCAAACATCTTCTTGGTATCAAGGATCTCAACAGAGAAGATATTCAGTTAATTCTCTCCACTGCCGGTCAATTCAAAGAGGTTTTACAAAGGCCCGTTAAGAAAGTCCCCTCACTCAGGGATATTACCATTGTGAATCTTTTTTACGAAAACTCTACCCGTACCAGGATGTCTTTTGAACTGGCAGAGCGAAGGCTTTCTGCCGATGTGCTCAATTTTGCCCTCAGCAGCTCTTCCTCAGCCAAGGGAGAAACCCTGCTGGATACGGTGAACAATATCCTGAGCATGAAAGTAGACCTGGTAGTGATGCGCCACAGTGCTTCGGGTGCCCCGCATTTCCTGGCCAAGCATATTCCGGCCGCAATTGTAAATGCAGGAGATGGCATCAACGAACATCCCACACAGGCATTACTGGATGCATTTTCCATGCAGGAAAAACTGGGTAAGCTGGAAGGGCTGAAAGTAGCCATTGTAGGCGATATCATGCATAGCCGCGTGGCTTTGAGCAATATGTACCTGCTGAAAAAAATGGGTGCAGAAATTACCGTAGCCGGCCCCCCAACCCTGATTCCCAAATACATCAGTGAAGCATTGGGTGTGCGGGTAGAATATAACCTCAAAAAAGCCCTCCAGTGGTGCGATGTGGCCAATGTGCTCAGGATACAGCTGGAGCGCCAGAACCAGCCTTTGTTTTCATCCCTGCGGGAATACAGCCTCGCTTATGGTATCAACAGAAAACTACTCGAAAGCCTTGGCAAAGAAATTGTGATCATGCACCCGGGACCCATCAACCGGGGCGTAGAACTCGACAGCGATGTGGCAGACGGACCTTTTTCCATTATTTTAAACCAGGTAGAAAACGGGGTAGCGGTTAGGATGGCAGTGTTGTATTTATTGGCAAACAGGGAGAATTAACCTGATGGATGGTAACGGTAGTTTTTGATGGGAAATTGTTTAACTTGATTATCAACTCCTATGTTTTCAAAGACACCTGAAATTGAAAAATAAAAATGGCAGTAACAGGGACGGGGCCCAGCGGCCGCGAGCAACAAAAGGTTTCGGATAAAGGGGTGTTTGATTTTTAAGTACAGAACAAGTGTATATTTTTTATAGCATAACCCAATTTGCCACTCAATAGTAACCGGTTTTAAACAAATCCTATGTCAAGAATCTGCTTATTTCCCGGAACATTCGACCCAGTAACACTGGGGCATGTTGATATCATCAACCGGGCCATCCCGCTCTTTGATAAAATTTATGTGGGCATCGGTATCAATTCCTCCAAAAGCCCCATGTTCAGTGCAGGACAGCGGATGGAATGGTTCCAGGAAATATACAAACATGAACCAAGGGTGGAGAGTGTGATCTATGACGGCTTAACCGTTAAATACTGCCGCCTGATTGGTGCAAATTTTATTTTGCGCGGTATTCGTTATGTAAGCGATTTTGAATACGAGAAAACCATTGCCGATGCCAACCGGACACTGGATAACCAGATTGAAACCATTTTTCTTACCGGCGAGCCCAAGTATACTTCGGTAGCTTCTACCATTGTACGGGATATCATCCGCAACGGGGGAGATGCTTCGCCATTTTTGCCTGCCGAAGTAAACAGCAGCCTGAAACATTCGTAAAATAATTACATGACCAAGAGCATCTGGCACCTCAAAGACCTGGATATTACTTTGTTCGAAAACCTGGGTAAGAATACCATGGGCGATCACCTCGGAATCAAGTTCATCGAATTAGGACCCGATTACCTCAAAGCAACCATGCCTGTTGACCATCGTACCAAACAGCCTTATGGGTTATTGCACGGAGGTGCTTCGGTAGCACTGGCCGAAACCATTGGCAGCATTGGCGCTGCATTGGTAATCGACCAGGAAAAATTCATCTGCGTAGGCCAGGAAATCAATGCCAATCACCTTCGCGGGGTAAGAGAGGGTTTTGTTACAGCCATCACCAGGCCCGTGCACATCGGCTCCAGCTCCCATGTTTGGGAAATCAAAATTTATGATGAAACAGAAAGGCTGGTTTGTATCAGCAGGCTTACCGTAGCAATCCTGCAAAAGAAATAGGCAGGAATTGACCGCTCAACAAGAATCGGCAATGCTGCTCAAAAAACTTAAAGTGCTTATAACTCTTCTAGCATCAGGTTCCGCCAATTCACTTTAATGCCACCACCATCATGTATCTGCAAGGCAATAAATCCTTCTCCCTTGCCAATTTTTTCATCTGTTAGTTCAATTATCGGG
>JBDKLG010000228.1:0-26837 GCA_039795695.1 Bacteroidota bacterium | reverse complement strand
CATCGTTGATTTTCCCGGTTTTTACAATATCAGGTTCCGACTGAAATTTGGAAAAATCCAGGCCTCCGGGTTCTTTGGCATTCATTGCCAGTTGGGTAAATTTCAGGATGGAACGGACATAGGGGCTCAGATCGGTATAATGTAAAAAAGCATCTTTCTCAAAGCCCACATCCACAAATGCAGCATTCAGGCCCGGAATCAGCTTCTTCACTTTCCCCAGATATAGGTCGCCCACCGCAAAACTGGCATCCGTTTTTTCGTTATGCAGTTCTACCAGTTTTTTATCCTCCAGAAAAGCGATTTCCACTCCCGACGGGCCGGCATTAATAATTAATTCTTTGTTCACAAAATGGCAACTTTTAAATACAAAATCACAACCGGTATGCGGCAATTCAAAACACACTCATATCCGTACTATCCGCCACCAGATCAGGAAGGAAAAGGAAAAGTTGCAGCGCAGAAAGGCAGTGGCGAAATCCGGTAAAGTGTTAAAAGGAGTCATGCCATGGGCATGACTCCTTTAATATAAAGGTCAGTAAAGAAATTATTTATTCTTTTTCTTATGACGATTCTTTCTTAAACGTTTTTTACGTTTGTGAGTCGCAATTTTATGACGCTTTCTCTTCTTACCACAAGGCATACACTAAGTAATTTTGTTTGTTAATGAATAAATTTATCTTTTCAATTCGGTAATCCTTTTATCGAGTTCTTTTTGTGCTTCCGGTATTTTTACCAGTTTTTTCACTTCTCCATACCATTTAACCGCATTGGCTTTTTCACCTTTTTCTTCATAGCATTCAGCCAGGTTAAAAAGGGCTTCCACATTCTCCGGTTCCTTTTTTACAATAATCAGGAACCTTTCAATGGCTTTGTCAAACTGACCACTTTTCTTACCCCCTAAGCCCAATATCATTTGCGCATAAATATTGTCCGGGTTTTTCTGGGCAATTTCCCTGACGGGTAAAATACCCTGCATAGGGTTATCAGAAATATTGCCAAACAGGTAGCAGGCACCCAGGCCTATTTTGCTTGAATCATTGGCCGGATTAAGGGCGATCGCTTTCTCAAAAAGAACTTTTGCATTACTGGCCAGCCAGTATTGCATGGCCGGTTGACCCTCTGTCATCAGGTTATCTAAAAACAGACGGGCGGCAAAGGTGAGGCTTTTTTCAGAATTTTCCAACTTCGCAGCTTCTCCGGTATAATAAGCATAGGGTTCGAAGATATGTGCCGAGTCGGCCCAGAACCTGGCAAGCTGGTGATAAACATGTAATTGCTGCTCTTTTACATCCCCCCTTACCACTGAATTCTCCAGTTTCAACAGGCGTTGTGACTGGTCGGGACTAATCTTTTCCTTGGCTTTGGAAAGGAGGCTTTCGAATGTAATTAACTGTTTTTCAGTATGTTGTGATTGATCTGTTGCAGGAATATTTTTTTTTGGCGGGATGGTTTGACCAAAAAAATACAATAATAGAAATACTATTAAGGCGCTGCTTACTAAAAGAAGGGGTTGTTTTTTCACTCCGGAAATACTTTGTGCAAAGTTAATCCGGCTTGTGTTTGCTTTTCACTTCGCTAACAAATTCTTTGGCAGGTTTAAATGCAGGAATAAAATGTTCAGGTATTTCCACGGCTACATTCTTTTTGATATTACGCCCTATTTTAGCTGCTCTTTTTTTGGTAATAAAGCTGCCAAAGCCACGTATATAGATGTTTTGGCCATTCGATAAGCTTTCTTTTACTTCCTTAAACATGGTTTCCAGGGTAACCAAAACGTCTACTTTGGGAATCCCGGTTTTGTCTGAAATCTGATTGATGAGATCTGATTTTCTCATTTGTATAGTTTTTTAAATAGATAGAATACTTTAAAATAAGACAAAATCTTTGAATTATGCAAGAAAGATAGTGTAAAAATTATAGACGTTACTAATTGATAGATAAATGATTCAATAAATAGCAATTTAAACCGGACCATTCATATATGATTATTGTTTAATAAAGTAGCTCTATTTTTAATTGCAGAAAAGCAAAGCTTTTGATGAATCTTTGTTCAGGCTATGGAAAAAGACTTTACCCGAAACCTGTTGAAATGGCATAAAACCCAAAATAAAAGGGAAATGCCCTGGAAAGGAGAGAAGGACCCTTATAAAATATGGTTAAGCGAGATTATCCTGCAACAGACCCGGGTAGAGCAGGGCCGGGCTTATTACGAACGTTTTATCAGACAGTATCCCAGCATTTTTCATCTTGCAAAAGCAAAAGAGCAGGAACTTTTTAAGCTATGGGAAGGACTTGGTTATTATAACAGGTGTAAAAACCTGCTGCATACTGCCTGTGAAATTGTAAAAGAAAGAAAAGGGGTATTTCCGGATCAATATGAGGACCTGATTGATTTGAAAGGCGTAGGCCCTTATACTGCAGCTGCCATTGCCTCTTTTGCTTACAACCTGCCCTATGCCGTAGTTGATGGCAATGTATTTCGGGTACTTTCCAGGTATTTTGGAATCTCCCTACCTATTGATTCAACAGAAGGGAAGCATTTTTTTGCTGAGAAAGCAAAGCAGGTACTGGATGAAAAACAACCTGCACTGTATAACCAGGCAATCATGGATTTTGGCGCAACTGTTTGCAAACCTTTTCTCCCGGAATGCGGTAACTGCCCACTCAATAAAAACTGTCTTGCCATTAACCTGGGTAAAGTGAATCAATTACCTGTAAAAGAGAAAAGAATTACCCGAAAAAACAGGTGGTTTACCTATTTTCTCTTTGAATTTGACGGCAAAACAATGGTGAAAAAAAGAGAGGATCAGGATATCTGGCAGAATTTATATGAATTTTATTTGCTGGAAACCGAGGGATTGATAAAATGGGACAAAGTTCTTGTTGAAACGATACTAACTGAGCAGTTGGGCATTAAAAATCCGAAAATTACCTGCTTTTCCAGGGTATTTACCCAGCAACTCACACACCAGCAGATCAGGGGGCAGTTTATTGAAATTTCTTTGCATCAGCTGCCGGCACAGTTTCAGCGGGCTTTTTGGAAAAAACCAGAACAATTACAAAAACTGCCTTTCCCCAAACTGATTACTACTTACCTGGATGAAAGAAGAAGACTTGTGAAAAGCTAATTTTCAGGTGCATTTTCTTTTGTTTCTTAAAAAAAGTTATTTTTAAGAGAGAATCATCAAGCTTTTAACCTAAAACCTATCTTATGAGAGGCGTAAACAGGGTAATGCTAATTGGTAATTTGGGAAAAGACCCGGATGTACAACATCTGGAAGGCAATATCGGCGTAGCCAAGTTCCCTTTGGCTACAACCGAAACTTATAAAGACCGGACAGGAAAGCTGGTTTCTCAAACAGAATGGCATACGGTTGTTTTATGGAGGGGGCTTGCAGAACTGGCACAGAAATATTTACACAAGGGTAGTTTGATTTATGTGGAAGGAAGGTTAAGAACAAGAAGTTGGGAAGATAAGGACGGGCATAAGAAATTTGCCACGGAAGTGGTAGGAGATAATTTGATTATGCTGGATAAAAGAGGCGACGGACAGGTTGGCCATGGTACGGGAGAAAACCTGGAAAGCTATCCGGGGGATGATATACCCCCATTAACCGATCCGGGAGAAAACCTGACATTTTAATGAGACTGAATAAGAAACGATACTTTTGTAACGAGGGCTGTATGCCTTAGTGGTATACCATACAGTTCATTTGTAAATAAAAACAGTTGCTTTGGATTATTACCCGGTTTCGCAATCTTTTCTTCATCCTGTTTTGTTATCTGCCATCCAGGCACAGGGTACTACCATATTGGTAATGGTATTGTTTCTGTTCTTATTTCTGTCGTTTGTACTTTCCGGTGCGGAAGTCGCTTTTTTTTCACTTACCTATAAGGACATCAATAACCTCAAATCCAAGCAGCAGCCACCATACAAGAGAATTGTAGACTTACTGGAAGAGCCTAAAACATTGCTTGCATCCTTATTGATTGCCAATAGTTTTGTTAATATATCCATTATCATCATTTCGAATCTGCTCATCGATGATATGTTCAATTTTGAGCGCTTTGATGCGGTATGGGTGGAATTTGTAATCAAAGTAATTGCAGTTTCCTTTTTACTGGTCTTGTTTGGAGAAGTGATGCCCAAGGTATTGGCTACACAGAACAATGTGAGGTTCGCAAAAGATTTTGGGGGTATCATACAGGGGGTATCCTATGCCTGCGCTGGCTTAAGCAAGCGGCTGGTTAAGTATTCAGATATTGTAGAAAGAAGACTGGCCAACAGAACCAATGGCTCTTACAGCCTGGAGGAGCTGGATCATGCCATTGACCTCACAACCCAGAATACCGCATCCGAAAACGAGAAAAACATATTGAAGGGTATTGTGAAATTTGGCAATATTACTGTTAAACAAATCATGAAAACCAGGGTGGATGTACATGGTATTGACCAAACCCTGATGTTTGGAGAACTGATAGCCACTGTGCGGGACCTGCATTACAGCAGGCTGCCCGTTTATAAGGAAGACCTGGATAATGTGGTTGGGATGATTCATACCAAAGACCTGATTCCCTTTTTACATGAACCCGATGATTTTGCCTGGCATGGTCTTATGCGGCCACCATATTTTGTGCATGAACAAAAGTTTATTGAAGACCTGCTGAAGGAATTCCAGACAAAACGGATCCACTTTGCTGTTGTGGTGGATGAATTTGGAGGAACAAGCGGTATAGTTACACTGGAAGATATTCTGGAAGAAGTAATTGGGGAAATCAAGGATGAATTTGATGAAGAAGAGACAGGATATAAAAAAATCGATGACCTTAATTATATTTTCGAGGGTAGAACCATGATCAATGATGTTTGTAAAATCATGGGCTTACAGGCCGATATATTTGACGGTGTAAAAGGAGAGAGCGATTCGCTTGCAGGACTTGTATTGGAACTGGCAGGGGAAATACCCCAGCCTGCCAAAGTGGTTAATTGCGGCGACTTTGAATTTACCGTATTGGAAGTGGAAAAAAATAGAATTCAAAAAGTTAAATTAAGTATCAAACCAATATTACCTGAATAGGGAAGGGACTGTGGATTGTATGAACAGCATGAATTACCTTATCATATCAAACGGCAAAAAATACTTTTTCTTTTTTTTGGCAGCCCTGTGTTTTTTGGGCGGCAGTTCCTGTAACAGCACATTTACTCCCAAGCCAACAGGATATTATCAAATCGAATTTCCGGAAAAAAAATACCAGGAATTTGACCAGCCTGGTTATCCCTATACTTTTGAATACCCTGTTTATGCAAAGGTAATCAAAGACAGTACTTTTTTTGGGGAAGCAACGGAAAATCCATGGTGGATCAATATCGATTTCCCGCAATTCCAGGGCCGAATTTATGTGAGTTACAAGGAAATAGGCAAAAACAAGTTCGATACCCTGGTTAAGCACGCGTTCGAATTAACAGGCAAACATACCTCCAAAGCATATGCTATCGAAGACACTTTAATTGCAACACCCAATAAAGTGCATGGGGTTATCTTTACCGTTGCCGGGGATGTGGCTACTGCCAACCAGTTTTTTCTTACAGATACTACCAGGCATTTTCTGCGGGGAGCTTTGTATTTTGATGCAACACCCAATGCAGATTCATTGGGTATTGTAAACAGTTTTTTGCTTTCAGACATGAAACACCTGATTAACTCATTTAAATGGCGCAATAAATAAAGGACAAGAAATCGCATGATAGCAATTGACAATAAATTAATCAGTGAACAGGTAATTGAGGAACAGTTTGTTTGTGATTTGAGCAAATGTAAGGGCGGATGCTGTGAAGATGGGGATGCAGGGGCTCCCATGGAAAACTGGGAACTGGAAAAGCTGAAAGAAAACTATGAACTGATCAAACCCTATATGACGGAGGAAGGGATGAAAGAAATTGAACGGCAGGGAAAATACCGTTATGACCGTGAATTCGGATGGGTTACGCCTACCATTAACGGAGCTATCTGCGCTTATGGATACCGCGATAAATCGGGTATTATCAAATGCAGTATCGAAGACGCTTATAATGATGGCAAACTTGACTGGAAAAAGCCGGTTAGCTGCCATCTCTTTCCCATCCGTATACAAAAAAGTAAAAGAGATCCTGATCTGGAATACGTAAACTATGAGCCCCGAGAAGACCTTTGTAAAGCTGCGTGCAGCCTGGGGATAAAGCTAAAAATGCCGGTATATGTATTTTTGAAAGAAGCTATTACCAGAAAATACGGACAGGAGTTTTATGATACACTGGAAGCAGCGGCGATGCATTACAAAGAAAACAGTTAAATAATCAATATGAAAGATACTGCAGCATCCTTTATTGCCAAAAGCACTATTAAAGCAGCTGATCTTGACCACAGAAGAAAGATCAATTTTAATATCAACAAATACAATTCTGTTGTGCCCATTGGCAAACAGCAATTTGGTGGTAATGTAATGCTGGCCAGGGAGAAAGCCAAAAACCGCAAATGGGATGCAATTGAACACCTGGATAAATACCTGGAAGAATTTGAAAAAAAGATAAGCGCAAGAGGTGCCAGGGTTTTATGGGCCGAAAACGCCGAACAGGCACTGGAAGCCATTGGCAAAATATGTAAGGAGAAAAACTGTAAAACCCTTGTAAAAAGCAAGAGCATGGTTACAGAGGAAATCCATCTCAATAAATACCTTGAGAAGAACGGAATTGAAAGTGTAGAAACGGATCTGGGGGAATATATTCAGCAATTAGACGGTGAAGCGCCCTACCATATTGTTACTCCCGCCATGCACAAGAGTAAGGAAGACGTAGCCAAATTGTTCACAGAAAAATTAGGAACCCCTCCGGGATTATCTCCCGAAGAGCTAACATTGGTTGCAAGAAAAATTCTTCGCGATAAGTATGTGCAGGCTGAGGTAGGTGTTACCGGAGCCAATTTTATTGTGGCAGATATTGGCGGTATTGCTGTTACCGAGAACGAGGGCAATGCGCGATTAAGCTGTTCTTTCCCAAAAACCCATATTGTAGTGGTGGGAATCGAAAAAATGATCCCTTCCATCAATGATCTTTCCCTGTTCTGGCCTTTGTTGGCAACTTACGGAACAGGACAAAAAATAACTGTTTACAATACCCTGGTAACCGGTCCCCGCCAGGGCAATGAAACTGATGGGCCTGAAGAAATGTATGTGATACTGCTGGACAATGGAAGAACCAATCTTTTAGATAATCCGGTATCAAGGGAAGCATTGTACTGTATAAGATGCGGTGCCTGTTTGAATGCCTGCCCGGTGTATAAAAATATCGGAGGCCATTCCTATGAAACCACCTACAGTGGTCCCATCGGAAAAGTAATTACCCCTTATTTAAGTGGTATGGAGGAATACAAACACCTCAGTTATGCTTCTTCTCTTTGTGGTAATTGCACGGAAGTTTGTCCGGTAAGAATCAATTTGCATGAGTTATTGCTCGACAACAGACATGAAGCTGTTATGCAGGGTTCTAGTTCATTGATGGAACGTATTGCCTGGAAAGCATGGAAAACAGCCAGTCTGCACAGGCCTATGATGAATATGGGTACAGGAGGTATTAAAAACTGGGTGGTTAATAAAGTATTCAAGGGCTGGACGGCACATAGGGCCGATCTTGATTTTAGCCAGAAAACCTTCAACCAGCTCTGGAAGGAAAAAAATAATTAACCCACTACATGCCATCCGCATCTGCGATGGTTTTGATGGCTTCCTTTTGTTTTTGTAAACTTTGATTTACGAGGAATACACCAATGATGGTAATCAATGAGCCTATCAGAATATTCAGGGTTAATTTCTCATTGATAACCAGGGAACCTACCAGCGTGGCCACAATAGGATTGATGTATGCATAAACCGCTGCCAGTGCGGGCTCCAGGTGTTTCATGGTATAGAGAAAAGCAGCATAGGTAATGATATTGCTGGCAATTACCAGGTAAAGTATTGCAGACCAGGCACTCATTGGTATTTGCGCCAATGGAATGCCTTCGCCCGAAACAACAAGCATGATCATCAACAATAGCGCACTAATCAGCATTTGCCAGCCCGTGGCATAATAAGGGTTCATACGGATTTTTGTTCTTGACAGAACAATGGTACCAATACTCCAGCTCAGCATCGCAATTAGGGAAAGTACGAGCCCACGGCTATAGCCTTCGGTATGGCTATGAAAGGCATTGTCGTAAAATACAACGGCAATACCCCCAATGCCTAATAGCATGCCCGAAAGTGTAAGAAAACCAATGCGGGTATTCTTAAAAAATAATTTTTCAATAATGACCACACAAAGGGGATACAATGCCGAAATCAATGCACCCATGCCACTGGGAATATATTTTAAGGCAAGTGTTGCAATGCCATTAGCGGAAATAAAGAGCAGAACGGCCATCAGGATTAACCATAAAAACTCTTTTCTTGTAGGCCATTTTTCACCCTTTAGTAAAAAGTAACTGAGGATTAACAAGCCCGCGATAAACTGCCGTATCGAGGCAATTTCTAATCCCGGTACCTGGCGGATACCAATTTTACTGGCAACCCAACTGGTTCCCCATAAAATACTGGTTACAGTTAGGGCGATATAGGCTTTCTGTTTGGTGGTCAATATGTTTAGATTCGTTGATTTGCTAATGTTTGAAATGCCTCATCCCGGTCATCACCATGGCCAATTGATGGTTTACACAATATTCGATACTATCCTTATCACGCACCGATCCTCCTGGTTGTATGAATGCTTTGATACCGGCTTCATGAGCAATCTGTACACAATCGTTGAATGGGAAAAAAGCATCTGATGCCAGAACCGCCTCATGCAAATCAAACTTAAACTGGGCTGCTTTGCTGATGGCTTGCCTGAGTGAATCAATTCTGCTGGTTTGTCCGCAACCCTTTCCAACCAGTTGTTTATCTTTTATCAAAGCAATGGCATTGCTTTTTAAATGTTTACAAACCAGGTTGGCGAAAAGAAGGTTTTCTTTTTCAGCGGCTGTTGTTTCACGACCACCTACTTCTTCCCATTTGCTGAAATTCCCCGTATCTGTACCCTGTTCCAATACACCATTTAACAAGGCTTTGGAAGGAGATTTCAGCAGGCTCAATTCGGGTTTTATTTGCAGTAAGATTCGATTTTTTTTGGAGGATAAAATTTCAAGGGCATCGGCATCAAAAGCAGGTGCTATCAATACTTCAAAGAATATTTCATTGATGTTATTTGCGGTTGCTTTGTCGATGGTTTTATTGCAAACCAGTACACCGCCAAAAGCACTTTCAGGATCCCCTGCCAATGCTGCCCCCCAGCTTTCAGTTACAGTTGGCCTTTCGGCTATTCCGCATACATTGGTATGTTTGATGATGGCAAATACGGCATTCGCGGAAGAGGTAAATTCCTGGATCAACTGTACTGCTGCGTCCACATCCACAAGATTGTTATAAGACAATTCTTTGCCATTTAACTGGGTAAACAATGCAGCCAAATCGCCATGAAAAACAGCCTGCTGGTGCGGGTTCTCACCGTAGCGGAGCGATTGGCGGGTACCGGGATTAAAATAATTGCTGATAGCGATATCGTAGTGCATCACTATTTCAAAAGCCTTTGCTGCAAAGGATTTCCTTTGTTCCAAAGAAGTTTCTCCGTTTTGGGTAACCAATAAATTTTCCAATGAAGCATAATCCTCTTTTGCGGCAATAACCAGTAAGTCGCTGAAATTTTTGGCAGCTGCACGAATCATGGAAGGACCGCCGATATCTATTTTTTCAATAATCAGTTTTTCTTCATTTGTATTGCGTAAAGTTTCTTCAAAGGGGTAGAGGTCTACAATGACCAGATCTATTTCCGGTATCTTGTATTCCTTCATCTCCTGTAAATCCTGTGCTTCATACCTTCTTCCCAGAATTCCGCCAAATATGGCAGGGTGTAAGGTTTTAACCCTACCGCCAAGTATCGAAGGATAGCTGGTTAAACTTTCCACCGGAACGCAGGGAATACCCAGGTCTTCGAGAAATTTTTGTGTGCCGCCCGTAGAATAGATAGCAATCCCTAATGCATGTAATTTTTTTGCAATAGGTTCCAGTCCGTCTTTGTAAAAGACTGAAATAAGCGCTGATTGAATTTTCTTTTGCATGGAATAAGTCTTTAAGCTGTTAAACACCTGAAATATGGCGGCAATTAGTACAGATCCATCTCTAAAGCACCTTGTTCAGAAATGGTATGATGCCGCAAATGTAGGCTGTCGGCTTCTTTTTTCAAGTGCTGTATTTTCCACAAAGAATTACTATTGTCAAAAACATAGATTTTACTGTCAAATACCTCGGAAATTGTTTTTAAAGGGGTTTTGCAATTTGCGGTTATTACCAGCATGTGTAGGGGAAATCTGGGCATATGCTGCTGTGGTAAGTACCATGTTTCATTCATGACCAGGCAGGTGTTTGATTGCCCGGAAATGAGTAAAAAAGAAGGCTGCTGCTTTTGTTTATCCGGGCTGCCGGCACTGTATAAAGTTCTGGCAAGGGTCAGGGGTGAAACTGATGGCTGATTTGGCTCTGCTAAACCGCTATCGCCCCAAAAACTGTAACTGCTGCCATGGAACCTGTCTATCGCAGTTTTGTGGGGAATATTATAGATGATTATTTTGTCCTGTTTATTTTTTTTAACCAGGCTGAAAGCATTGATGATCAAGATAAACAATAAAGCAAGCAGTGCGCGGAGCAACTGCTTCACTTTTTTTGAAATGAGCCAGGAAGAAAGGAAAATGATGGAAAGCATCAGGAAAAATGCCTGCAGAAAACCAATCTGGATATTGCTGATAACAGAAAAAGGCAGGAGATTGGTTTGCCGGATAATGCTATTCAGCACATGAATCAATCCTCCCGCTACTTGGCCAATTGAATAAGCAAATGCGGGTATGGGTGAAAAAATCAGCAGGATGATTACCGCATAAAGGATGATGCCTGATAAGGGGACCGCAATGAAATTCGTAAAGAGAAACAGAACCGGAAACTGGTGAAAATGATAAAGTAGAAAAGGCAGTGTAAGCAATTGCGCCGAAAAGCTGATGGCAATTGTTTCCCATGCCATATTGGCTATTTTGTTTTCATAATGAATCAATGCATAAACAGGCTTCCTGAAAACGAGGATACTTACTACAGCTGCGAAAGATAACTGAAAGCCAATATCCCATAAATAAAAAGGATTGATCAGTAAAAGGCAGAAGGCAGTAACTGCCAGGCTATTGTAAATGAGTTGTTTTCTTTGGATGCTTTCTCCGGCAAGGATACAGGTAAACATCAATGCGGAACGCAGAATAGAAGGTACCGCATCGGCAAGCAAGCTGAACCACCAGATTATCGGAAGGATGAGGAAGGGTTTTATCAGGCGGAGCTTTTTGGATTGTCCGAAAGGTTTCAGGAGCAGTAAGATCAGCCCATAGATCATTCCCAAATGCATACCACTGATGGCAATGATATGAACAACCCCTGTATTGCTGTAAGCATTTACCAGGTCTTTGTCCAGGTCTTCTCGGTAACCAATCAGCAATGCTTCTGCGATGCCATAGGCAGATTTTGGTTGTATCCATTTTCTGCAAGTAGCGAGTATGTTTTTTTTACATCGGTCAAGCCATTTGAAGAAAAAGCCGGCATTATTGATTCCCGTAAGGCAATAAGAACCCTTTTCAAGACTTACGCGATAATCTATTCCCTGAAAAGCATAATATTTTTTGAAATCGAATTCTCCGGGATTACCGGGATTGGAGATGGGATAGATTTTTTTATTAATCAGTATTTGTGTGCCAATAACCAGGCCCGCGTCAAAGCTTGTTTCTTTAAAATAGACCAGCAAATTTCCACCTGTTTTAGTCCATTGACCATTCACCCTTGCCAATTCAATGCGTGCAATTGAGCGATGGCTATTATTGTTTTGTACAGGACTCTCTTTTAATGAAACCAATACAGCATTTGATTGATTTGCCACAGTGCTTATTTGGCGGGCATGCTGAAGCCCCTGCCTGTTTTGAAGGATTGCCATTCCCGCAAAGAAAAAAGCAGCCTGTAAGAATATGCCGAATAACCACCTGTTTGGAAAGGAAATAAATAGCCTGACTGATTGTAAGAAAACCAGGATGCACAAACTGATGAGCAGGCATAAAAGCATACTCCTGTCTGAAAACTGCCGGTAATTGGAAAAAACTATTCCTGCAGCAAAAGGAATCAGTATCCTGAGGCAGGGATTAGCCGACCAGAAAAATTTTTCTTTGAAAGGCATTTTTAAACCTAAGAAAAAAAGCCTGTTCGGGCGAAGCGGTAGTAAGGATCAGGTATAAATACGAGGTATTGGCCGCTATTTACTAAGGTTCATGCTTCTTTCCTTATATAAAGTACGGAAGTAGGGGTCTCTCAGGTCTTTGATAAAACGGATGGCTTCACCGGTACTCTTCATTTCAGGGCCCAATTCTTTGTTTACCCCCGGAAATTTATCAAAACTGAATACAGGTTCTTTGATGGCATAACCTTCCAGTTTTTTCTCGATGGTAAAATCGGTGAGCTTATAATCTCCCAGCATTACTTTGGTAGCAATATTCAGGTAAGGAATCTGGTATGCTTTTGCAATGAAGGGCGTGGTACGTGAAGCCCTGGGATTGGCTTCGATCACATAAACCTTATCGTTTTTAATAGCAAACTGGATATTAATCAGTCCTTTTATTTTTAAAGCGCGGGCAATTTTTTCGGAATAAAATTCCATGGTTTCCACCACCAATGGTGTAAGGTTGAATGCAGGTAGAACAGCATTGCTGTCGCCGCTGTGAATACCTGCCGGTTCAATATGCTCCATTACACCCATGATGTGAAAGTTTTCGCCATCAAAAATGGCATCAACTTCTGCTTCCTGACATCGGTCCAGAAAATGGTCAATTAAAATTTTATTGCCGGGTAAATGTTTGAGCAGGCTGATAACAGCTTTTTCAACATCTTCATCATTGATAACAATTCTCATGCGCTGGCCGCCAATTACATAACTGGGCCTTACCAATACGGGGTAACCAACCCTATTGGCAACTTCAATGGCTTCATCGGCATCTAAAGCTGTGCCATATTCAGGATAAGGGATATTGAGTTCCTTTAATAAATCACTGAAACGGCCCCTGTCTTCTGCAATGTCCATGTCTTCAAATGCGGTACCGATTATTTTTACCCCCTTCGAATGAAGCCGCTTGGCCAGTTTCAAAGCGGTTTGGCCACCCAGCTGCACAATCACTCCTTCCGGTTTTTCCAGTTCGATGATTTCCCAGAGATGCTCCCAGTTAACCGGTTCGAAATAGAGCTTGTCGGCCATGTCAAAATCCGTACTTACTGTTTCGGGATTGCAGTTTACCATAATCGATTCATAACCGCATTCTTTGATGGCCAGCAAGCCATGTACACAGCAATAATCAAATTCAATTCCCTGACCAATTCTGTTGGGACCACTGCCTAAAACAATAATTTTTTTCTTTGGAGAAGGTATTGATTCGTTGGAGTTAAGTGTTGGGTTCATTTTCGCGAAGAATTGTGCAAAATTAAGGGTATGAAAGAATTTTTCAGGTTATTTTTCAAAAAAAGGAATTATTATGTATAGTATTGATTGTCAACATATTAAATAATAGTTTGTTTTAAATGATGCTGTTTATTTGCTATCAGCCACCAGGCATAGCAATTTTATTTATCGTATAAATCCTATCTTTTATTTTTGACGGCGAAAGTTTAAAAACACTTATGGCTAAAAAGTGGAAGATTTTACTGGTTCTGCTCACTATTGTGATTAGCCTCTTTATTGTTACGGCCATTTTTATTTCGCCCATTACCAAATACCTGGTTGAAAAATACAGTGTAAAATATACTGGAAGACAAATTCTGATGGATGGATTGACCATTAACCTGTTGAATGGGAATGTTCATATAACCGGGTTGAAGATCTATGAAGCTAAAAAAAAGGAATTGTTCTTTACCTGCAAAGATGCAGTAGTAAATATCACGGTTTACCGGCTTTGGGCAGGTAATTATGAAATAACGCAATTAAAAGCAAGCTCACCCGTACTCTATGTGAAGCAGGATGGGCAGCATTTTAATTATGATGACCTGATGACCCGTTTTTTTTCGGATACTTCCCGGCCCGATCCAAATGCCAAGCCTGTTCAGTATTGGGTGAAGAACCTAAGTATGCAGAATGGAATTATTGTGTATGAGAACAAGAAACCTTATGCAAAAATTGAAATCATCAACGCCAATGGTAATATTCCGCTGATTGCCTGGAATGATTCCTTGTATCATATCAATGCAGACTGTAGCATCAAAACGGGGGGCAGGATAAAAGCAGCCATGATTTTTAATGTAAACACGTATCAATACCGGCTTTCACTTGATGTAAACCAGTTTAATATTTCATGGATGTATCCTTACCTAAAGGAATACATGATGGTAAAATCACTGGATGGATTGGTTAGTTCGAACATGCACATCAGCGGGAACTTTAATAAACCAACAGCTATTGCCGCTTCCGGAAATTTAAGTGCAGAAAAATTCTCCATAGTTGATAATACAGATGAGTTGCTGGCAGCAGTAGATAAGCTTACAGTAAAAATAGACACTTTGAATTCGGTTAAGAACAGCTACAATTTCAGTACGATTAGCCTGGAGCATCCGTTTGCCCGGCTTTCCATGTACGACAAGGGTTTCAACTACGAAAGAATCATGACCACGCCCTTTGATGCGGGTTCAGACTCGGCCACTGTGGTGTATTCAAATATTTTTCTGATGATGGCGGGCTATATCCAGGACATCGTAAAACAATATGATGTAAATAACTATAAGATTCAGCAACTGAAAATTACCCGGGGGCAATGCATATTTACCGATTTTACGCACGGAGATAAGTTCAGGTATGTGCTCGATTCATTGTGGATGTCGAGTGATAAGATTAACTCAAATAACCCGCAGCTGGTATTTGATGTGAAAGCCAGGTTGAACAGTTCCGGCAAAATGAAGGGTGTATTGAAAGTAGATCCCAAAAATTATAAGGATATTGAGATTGATGCCCGCATAACAGATTTGCTGATGAAGGATTTTAATCCTTATACCAAATATTATGTAGCTACCCCATTTCTGGCAGGTAAGATCAATTATGCAAACAAGACGGTAATTCTTGCCGGTAATCTCGACAGTAAAAATGTACTGGATATATACCAGCTAACAGCCGGTAAAAAAATCAAAGATGTTTCAACAGCGATTAATTTACCGGTAAGGCTGGCCGTTTCATTGCTGAAAGATGTGAAAGGGAATATCCATATCGACATACCTGTAAAAGGTACGGTGGACGACCCTAAATTCAAATGGGGTAAGGTTGTTTGGGGAGTAGTCAAAAACCTGATTGTAAAAGCTGCCACAGCGCCATTTCGTTTGATTGCAAATTTGTTCGGAGGAAAAGAGGAAGATTTTAAAGAAATACCTTTTGAATACCTGCAACCCACTATTGGTGCCGATCAACAGAAAATACTGGACCAGCTTGCAAAAATGCTTGTTCAAAAACCTGAACTAAAACTTGAATTAACACAGGTAACCAATAAGGAAGATGAGGGTGAACAGATTGCCCTGCTGGAGATGAAAAAACTGTACCTGGGAATTCCCTCAGCTACGGTATTTGATGAAGGGGTTAAAAAGAGAACAGACAGTGTAAAAGCCATTGATCAGGGATTTGTGAGCTTTTTAAATGGTAAGCTGAATACCGTTTCTAATCTTGAATCACCCGAGCGGAAATGTGTACGTATAGTTGGCAGTGAAAAAATCAATGCCAAAATCAAAGAAGTCATGGGTTTGCGGGATAAAGCCGTACTTGATTACCTGAGAAATGCAAAACAGGTTCCTGCTGAAAGGGTAGCTGTTATCAATGCTAAAATAACCGAAGAGATACAAAAAAGCGAAACGCCCAAGTTTAATGTGAATGTGGCGGTAAGGGAATAGGGCTTAAACAGCTTCCGGGCAAACTGGTGGTTTATTCGGAAGGAAAGTCTTCTTTCTTCCAAACCCTGCACCTGTTTCTCCATTCCTGTTTTATTTTTTCTCTTTCCTCAGGGCTCATTCCGCTCCACTTCTCTTTCATTTCATTTTTCCAGTACCCGTTTTTGCGATGGCCAAAGCTTGTACCCATTCCTCCAAACAATATTTTGCTTAAGGCGAATATCCCCAAAGCCTGCCAGAAACTGATTAGGGAAATTGACAATACGGGTACCAAAATACTGTTCCATAGAAACATGATGGCATAACCCAAAAGGCTTACACAAATGATCCCTAAAACTGCAAAGCCCATGATTTTTTTCAACCAGAATTTTTTGTTCATAAAAAATAGTTTAACGGTGCATAATCTCGTTTTTTAATATTTGCAGCCTTTCGCGCAAATGCAGTACGGCATATCGTTTCCTGCTGATCAGGGTATTAATGCTCTCACCTGTTTGTTCGGCGATAACTTTAAAGGGCAGCCCTTCAATTTCATTTAGTATGAAAATATCTCTCTGTGCTTTTGGCAATTCATTCAGTGCCTCATACAATGCATCCCAGAAAAGATTGCGCAAATAAGTTGTTTCGGGGGTATTGGATTCGTCAAAAAACAAATCATTCCAGTCAAACCCGGTTTCACCATCGGCTTCCGTAAATAAATCTTCGAGCAATTCGGGTTTGTGTTTGCGCCGCCGGTCGGTTATTTTATTCCTGGTAACCGTAAAAAGCCAGGCAGTTAATTGCTCAATGGGTTTGGTATTGCCTATTAACTGATAAAATACATCCTGCAGAATGTCTTCGGCATCGGCCTGGTTATTCACCCTTTTCCGGATAAACCCCATCAATCTTTTGCTGTAAGCATTGATGATATCAGTGATATTGCTTTTTCCAGGTTCAGCCATGTGCATTGGTATCGTCATCACCTTTTACTTTGTAGAAGAGTAGACGGGCGAGAGAAGATTATATTGTAAAATTGATAGATTTTGTTGAAAAATTGGCGGATGGGTGCAGAATGGCCGGAATTAACAGGGTGGGCGAATAATTTTTCTTATTGATCGAATAACCGGTCCCGGAACTTTAGGCAAATACAAGCGTATAAAGAGTTTTAGCCTTTTTCTGCCCTGCCTGCTCATTTCCATTCCCCGGTCAGGGTTGTGTCAGCATACTGTTTCTTTAACCTGCCCAGCTCTTTTTTCATTTCAGCAAAAACTGCCCGATAATCCTGTTTCATTACCAGGTTATTCAATTCAGCAGGGTCTGCTTTCAGATCAAATAATTGCCATTCATTAACTGTATAAAAATACATGAGTTTGTACCTGTCTGTTCTTACGCCAATATGCTGCAGCACGCTGTGGTCGGCATTGAATTCGTAAAAATGATAGTACAAACTCTTTCTGGGCAAGGATTTGGAAGGATTTTCCAGAATGGGTTTCAGGCTTAGCCCCTGCATAAAGCCGGGAACCGGTGCTTTGGCAATGTCAAGAAAGGTAGGTGCATAATCAATATTCTGTATCATGTTGGTATTCACAGTTCCTGCTTTGATATGTCCGGGCCACCTGGCTATGAAGGGGGAGCGCATGGAAATATCATACATCCATCTTTTATCAAACCAGCCGTTCTGCCCCATATAAAATCCCTGGTCAGAAGTGTAGATAACCAAGGTGTTTTTAGCCAATCCGCTTTCATCAAGGTAGTCCAAAACCCTGCCCACATTTTCATCAACCGATGCTACGCAGGCCAGGTAATCCTGCATGTACCATTGGTATTTCCATTTGAGCAGCTCTTTTCCCTGCGGTCGTAAACGCTGTATGGTTTCGCCCCTTTCAGCATAGATGGCTTTTAATTTTTCTCTTTCTTCCTGTGGTATCAGATTGAATAAGTAATGATAGCTGTTGATTTCTGCCTGTGCCGGTTTTAACCAGGGGATATCCATCAGGTATTTAGGGTCTACTTTAAGGTCGCTGGATAATTTCATATCGGGTAAAATGCCCATGGTTTGCAGCTTCCAGGCTGTTCCATGCCCGGCCGTATCCATGTACAGCGAAGCCGGTTCGGGGAATGTTTTGTTATGAAATAATTCGAGGTTTTTCAGGGTAGGAAAAAAATTCCGGTGTGGTGCTTTATGGTGCAAAAGCAGCATGAATGGCTGAGAAGGATTGCGGATATCTTTCAGCCATTTCAATGCCTCATCTGTAATCACATCGGTCGCATATCCATGGTAGATTGTCGTATCGCCTTTCATGCTGATGATTCTTGGCTCATAATAAACCCCTTGCCCGGGTATGATTTTCCAGTAGTTGAAACCGGTGGGGTATGACTGCAAATGCCATTTGCCAATTACTGCAGTCTGGTAACCTGCTTCCTGCATCAGTTTTGGCATAGTGGGTTGATTGCCGTCAAAAGCAGACCTGTTGTCAATAAAACCATTTTTATGGGAGTGTAAACCGGTAAGCAGGGTTGCCCTGGCCGGACCACAAAGTGAATTGCCTACAAAAGACCGCGAGAAAAGCATGCCTTCCCTGGCAATTCTGTCTATTTGAGGTGTTTGAATGAATGATTGGTTATAAGCACTAATCGCATTGGCGTCGTGGTCATCACTCATGATATACAGAATATTCGGCTTTTCCTGCGAGAGGCAAAAAAGAGGAAACAATAGTAGGCAGGCATAAATATTTTTCATTTCAAAACTATTAATAATGAATAAATAGCCGTTTAACAATACATCAATTTACGCTTTTCAATTTGTTTCCGTGTAACCAGTTGCAACTAATTCATACCTGATTTTTTTCGCCACAATACCTGCTTCTAATGGGTTCCCGGTGATTTCAGTTATTTTTTATTTATATTCGAATCATAAATAAAGCATATGAAAAACTTGTTTGGCCTGTTTCTCTCAACGGCAATTTTCTCCTGTTCGGGGGTAAAAGTGATGAACACAGAATCTGCAGCCGATGCAGATTTCAGTAAAGCTAAGACTTTTGGCTTCTATACCGTAAAAGCCTCTGGCGACACGATCACTGAAAGTTTTAGCAAGCGCATTGTTTATCTGCAGGACGCCATCGGATCCGAGATGAAGAAAAGAGGTTTCACCAATGCAGGCAGCAATCCGGATTTGCTGATCAATATCGGTATTGTGGTACAGGAAAAAGTTCAAACACGCGAAACAAACTGGCAGCAGGATGGTAGATTTACCTATGTTGGCCAGAGAAATTATACCTGGAAATCAACAGAAGTGGAACTGGGCCGCTACCGGGAAGGAACCGTAACAGTACATATCGTAGATGCCCTGAAAAACAATATGATGTGGAAGGGCTCTGCCAATGGGGTAATTCCTGAAAAGGAAAAAAATATAGCTGAGGCTGCACAAAAGGGCATGGAAGAATTGTTTAAAAAATTTCCGGTAGCTGCTAAATAAGCATTGCCTGAATTGGGCGATAGAAAATTACAGCAGACCCCCTGCGCAATAACCGTTTTCCGGATCAACAAGCAGGGCAACAGTTTTTTTGTTTAAACAAAGCATATGGAATTCGGACGTGTACCTGAAGCAGCATTGAATTCGATTAATTTTGCCCTGCCTGAAGAGCCTTTGTTTAATCAATTGGTGCTGAAAGGAACTGCCGCAAAAAAACCTGCAATATACCTGGGCTGCGCCAAATGGGGAAGAACAGAATGGGTGGGTAAAATCTATCCCCCTAAAACAAAAGAAAAAGACTTTCTGGATCACTATGTGAAGCATTATAACAGTATTGAACTGAATGCTACGCATTACAAAATATATGGCCCTGCAGGAATTGCCAGATGGGCCGCCAAAGCTGCTGATAAGGACTTCCTCTTTTGTCCAAAAATGTACCAGGGGATCACCCATCGGGGCAGCTTACTTAACAAGGATTTTATTACCACAGAATTCTTGAGGGGGATTATTGCATTTGAAAAAAAATTAGGCCCCGTTTTTATACAGGTCAGCGATGCATTTGGCAGCAGGCGAAAAGATGAGCTCTTTCAGTTTTTGCGGTCATTGCCGGCAGACCTGTCATTTTTTTTGGAAGTCCGCCATCCCGACTGGTTTGGAAAAGCAGCGATCAGGGATGAGTTATTGGAATTTCTTCGTTCTGTAAATATGGGTATTGTAATTACCGATACAAGTGGAAGAAGAGATTGCGCACATATGCACCTTACGGTTCCCAAAACTTTTATCCGCTATGTTGGTAATAGCCTGCATCCTACAGATTATACCCGGGTGGATGAATGGGTTATTCGCATGAAATACTGGCTGGACAAGGGTTTGGAAGAATTGTATTTTTTCATGCACATGCATGATGAAACCTTTTCGCCCGAGTTAACTGTTTATCTGGTTGATAAGCTGAACAGTGCCTGCGGAACGAGTTTGATCAAACCAAAATTTATCGATTCGCCACAGGGAGATTTATTTGGTGGGCACTGATTGCCATTCTTAGTGAAAGAAATCCCCCTCTAAACAGTCTTATCTCGCATAAATTTTGGCATTGGCATCAAATGCGGCATCGGCAGCTTTTGAATCGGGAAAGGTTTCTACTTTGATGTGTTTTTCATCGATCATCTGCACAATCATTAAACCTCTCTGGTTGGGGTCTGCAGCAATACCACCGGCACTGTATAATGGATAAGCTATTTTGCCGGAGGCAATGCTAACCTGTGATGGCAGGGGGGCTCCGGGCTGAATGGTCCATTTGCCTACCATGCCAATGGTTCCTCCAATAGACACCAGCACTACAGCAGGTTTTTGAATATCAAAGGCAAAAGAAAGTTCTTTATCCCATCCCGAAGGACCATCTGTATAAAAAACGGGGTCGTCTACAAACCAGTTACCCACCAGTTTTCCGGGAATATCAATATCGATTCTTCCATCTTTATCTGTGCCCTCTCTGTCGACCAGTGGGTATAATTGATTTTGTAGGGAAGGGGTAAAATAAGTAAAAGGTTTTCCGCAATACAGTTCTTCTCCTGCATACCTTGCGGGGTTGGCATAACCGCTTAATGTGATTGTTTCATCGATGGCGCCTAAATCAATGCTGTTGCCTATTCCGGTACTACCAATTTGCTGACCTGCTTTTACGGTAACACCTTCTGTAATTCCTGAACCCGGAACAATATGGTCCAGGTAATAACTGAATTTCTCATTCATGCGAAACCAGATTTTACATTCATTTACACCATTTACCGGTACCGAAAGAATTTTTTCAATTTTTCCATTGGCTAAGGCAAAAACCGGTAATGGCAATACGGTATTGGGTTTGTTAAACCAGAAATACACATGGTCCGTAGGAATGGTATGCCCAACAGGCTGTATCCAGCCCAGTGAAAGCAAAAAATTGATTTTACTGATTTCGATGGGCGAATAGGTAAAAATACTTGGCTCATTTGGTCCTGTATAAACCTGCGTATTCGCAGTAGTTGAATTGTTTTTATTGCAACCTGTCATATAACAGCTGAACAGGAAAAATAAAAAAAAGGTTTGAACCTGTTTCATGAGCCGGGTATTGTTCAGAAAGTTAGGTACAGTTTTTGGTTTTCCTGCTGCCTGCAATCATTATTTGACGGTACAAATTTCTTCCCATCGGGTTGTATACCTGGGGCTTCGCAGCTCCTGCCTCATTTTCCAGTTGCGGGATGTGCCGGAACTGGCGAATTTCAGTACATCGTCACGCATTGCAAAATTTACATTGTCCATCATGCTCATCAACAACCTGTTGTTGTTGGTAGCGGGTTGTTCAAAAAGATTTGCCTGAATAGACTGGTCGGGTATGATGCCGCTTAGCATAACGCCGGCTTTTTTATAAAACCTGCCTTTCTCGTATAACCGATCTGTTAGTTCCAGTGCGGGTTTGATGAGTTCGTGGGTGGCAGATGTGGCAAAGGGTAATATGATATGGCTGCCAATGCTAGGGCCATGTTTGAAATGAGTAGTATGCGACTGTTCTTTGGGTACCACAAATACGCTGATGGTATTGGCTGCACCGTGCTGTCTTCTCAGTTTTTCTGCAGCGCGGGAAATATAGGTAGCCACTGCTTCCCTGATGTCTTTAAGTTCGGTAACCGGCGAACCAAACATGCGGGTGGTGGCAATCATTTTTTTCTTCATGAGCGCCTCCTTCATTTCTATGCTTTCAATACCATTGAGTTCCCTTACCAGCCTTACACCTGTTACACCACCGAGATTTTTGGAAGCCCAGTCGATATTTTTTTTACTCAGATCAAATGCAGTATTGATGGAGTAACGCCGCATTTTTTCGGCATACTGGGAACCCACTCCCCAAACATCTTCAATCGGTGTTTTTTGCAATGCCTGTTCTGTTTTTCGTGCCGTATCCAATACCAGTACACAATTGGTGACTTCCTTATTTTTTTTCGATAAGCGGTTGGCTACTTTACTCAATACCTTGGTTGGTGCCACACCAATCGATACTTTGATCCCCGTCCATTGCTCCACTGTTTCGCGAAGATATGTTGAGAACGACTGCAGTGCCGGAAGGGGGATATGCGAAAGGTCTGCAAAACATTCATCCACCGAATACACTTCTACGGCGCCCGGCGGTAATAATATCCGCAGGGTTTCCATTACACGCCAGCTCAGGTCGCCGTATAAATGATAGTTGGAAGAAAAAGCAGCTACTCCATATTTTTCAATCAATGGCTTTGCCTTGAAATAGGGGCCCGCCATTTGAACACCCAGTGCTTTGGCCTCATCACTGCGCGAGATGATGCAGCCGTCGTTATTGCTGAGAACCACTACCGGTTTGCTGTTAAGGGCAGGCATGAAAAGCCTTTCACAGGAGCAGTAAAAACTGTTGCAGTCAATAATCGCTTTCATATTCTTATTGGATGCCGGTACTTAATTTGTATCGCACTGCTTTGATGTGTACAGAATCAGGCTACCATCATTTGATTTCCCTGCCGACCGGTTTCTTCCGGAACCAGTTCACGCTGCTAAAGCCCCCGGGCCGGTAACATAAAACAGGCTTGTATGCATAAGTAATTGATTCATTTTTTCAGGGGCTTAGGGGGTGAATGGCGTATACCACCACTCCCCATGCCGTATAGTTACTGAATTCATCAATCTGGATATGTCCATATTTTTTATTTTCTGCCACCAGTGTAACACCCCTGATATGTGTTTGCAGCCTTCTTACCAGCAACTCTCCGTTGATCACTGCAACAATTATTTTACCGCTTACTGCTTTGATGCTTCTGTCAACAATCAATACATCACCACTGTGAATACCCGCTTCAATCATGGCATCGCTGTTCATCCGGAAAAAGAAAGTGGCCGGCTTGTTCCGGATAAGCTGTTCATTCAAATCAATTCCACGTTCCATATAATCATCGGCAGCGGCACCAAACCCTGTGGCATTGGCAGTGGGAATATCCCACTGGTTAAACTTCTTGGAGCCTTTATAGGCAGCCCCGTACCATTGTTCTCCGTCCATATAAATTAAATTTTGAAATACTAAATTATTTAGTAAATTTATGCTAAAATAATTATCCGGATAAAATTTTATTTATGGAAACAGGGTTATTGCAGCACAGAACTTTACAGCAGGTGGGCCTGTATGAATACCTGCTGGTAGCACATCCCGATACCGGGGTAGCTGCACAGGTGATGGCTGAGAAAGCGTTTTTTTCAGAGAGGTACCAGGCGCAGATAGCGATTAAAACCAAACCCCATATAACGGTGGCCAATTTTCTGGCCAGGGAGGCGATGGAAGAAACCATTATCCGCTGGATGCATCGTATCATCAGCACCCAAAAAAAATTCAGGGTAACGCTCGACAGGTTCAGCGGTTTTGCACCGCATACCATTTACCTGCGTATACAGGATCATTTGCCTTTTCAGCAGCTGGCCAAAGAATTGAAAGTGGTGGATCAGTATGTGAGAAGCAATGATTGCCCGGCACTGTGTTTGAGCACAAGGCCGCACCTGACCCTTGCCCGGCAGCTAACGGAAACTGTTTACCACCAGGCAGAAACCGTATATGCACAAAAAAAATTTCACGCTTCATTTGAAGTAGATGAGTTGCTGCTTTTGAGAAGACAGCATGCATTTGACAGTTGTAAACAAATAAACATATTCAGGCTACAGCCATGATATTACCGGCTCTGGTGCCAATGGCATCGCCTGTTGTGTCACTCAGTTCAGGGTTCTGTCCATTGTTCCGGCCTGTTTCTTTACTGAGAGGAGAAAAAAATAATGAACCGGCATAAACCGTACTCAGTGGATTATCCTGTCGCAAAATACTTGCTGCTCACCGAACCGCATGAGGCATTGCACGATGAGATCATTCGGGTGAAAAAACATTTTAGTGATACGTATGACTGCCCCCTGGCAGCCGGGGGAAGACCCAATATGACACTGATAAGATTTGAGCAGTATGAAATGCAGGAAGAGCGCATCATTCACCGGCTGCAATTGCTAACAAATGCGCAACATTCATTTATCGTGGAATTGGAAGGTTTCGGAAGCTTTCCTACGCATAGTATTTTTATTAAGGTAAGCACTAAAACGCAAATAGTGGAACTGGTAAAATCTTTCCGGCCCCTGCAGCAATTGTTAAAAATAGACAAGGATAGAAAACCGCATTTTATTACGGAACCACATATTCCGCTTGCAGCAAAATTGCTGCCCTGGCAATACGAAAAAGGCTGGCTCGAGTTGAGTAATACGCATTTCAGCGGAAGATTTGTCGTAAATCATTTGCTGTTATTGCGAAAACGGGAGGGAGAGAACAGGTTTGAAACAATCAAGAAAATCGCATTGCTGAATCGTAAAACCAATATAATACAGGGAGACCTTTTCAGGTAAATATTTTATGGAAGAAGAAATACCGAACGAACCCGCAAACCAATACTTCAAAGGCCGCGGCGCACAGTTCAATCCCAAAAACAGGTTCCTGAAAAATGAAAAAATCAGGGACCAGATAGAAAGTATTGACGACTGGACCGAGCCCAATACTGCCACTGTGTACCTGGAAGACCATGCAAAGAGTATTGTGAACAAAGTAGACAGCCCCGATGTAGGCATGTGGTACAGCATGAACCCTTACCAGGGCTGCGAGCATGGCTGTATTTATTGTTATGCCCGTAATGCCCATGAATACTGGGGTTACAGTGCCGGATTGGATTTTGAAAGAAAAATCATCGTCAAGAAAAATGCTCCCGAACTGTTGCGCAAATTTCTAATGAATAAAAAATGGGAATCTGTACCCATCAGCTTAAGCGGCAATACGGATTGTTACCAGCCCGCAGAAAAAAAATTCCGCATTACGAGGCAGTTACTTGAAGTATGTAATGAGTTTAACCAGCCCGTAGGTATGATTACCAAGAATGCCGGCATACTAAGAGATCGGTCATTGTTGCAGGAAATGGCCGGGAAAAATCTAGTGAGTGTACTGGTGAGCATCACTTCTTTCAATGAAGAGCTTCGTCGTGCCATGGAACCGCGCACAACCACTGCTGCACAAAGATTGCGCGTAATCAAAGAACTGAGCGATGCAGGCGTACGCACAGGCGTAATGCTGGGGCCCATGATACCCGGATTGAATGAACACGAAATGCAACGCATCATGGAAGCGGCAGCGGCCAATGGTGCAAAATTTTCCGCTTATACCTTTATCCGGTTAAATGGGGCCATTAAACTCATTTTTCACGACTGGCTCTATAAAAATTTCCCCGACCGTGCCGATAAAGTGTGGCACCTGATAGAAACCGGCCATGGCGGGCAGGTGAACGATAGCCGCTATGGCCTGCGAATGCGGGGTGAAGGACCCATTGCAGAACTGGTAAGACAGCAGTTTGTCAAATACAATAAACTTTATAAACTGAATGCGGAAAGATGGGAACTGGATTGCAGTAAATTCAGAAGACCCGGAGAACAGGGAAAATTGTTTTAAAGACTAGTTGAAAACAACAGGCTGTAAAGGGGTGCCACTAAAAATAGTTGCCAATACAGGTTCGGTATATTTTCTATCGATCTGCCTGGTTAAAAATAACCGTTTGCCGCTGTATGGAAGATACATGCCTGTTGTGTGAAATGGCAGGCTGCCATTTAGGTGAATTATGTATGGCACGAAGCACTATATCGTTGAATATGGGATCAAAGGGTATGGTAATGAATTCGTCTTTAACCGAACCGTTTTCATCAATCCTGAATTGCACCTGAATGCGAACCTGGTGGGTGTTCACCAGTTGAAAATTCTGCGGCCAGTATAATTTTTTGGATAAATAATTACCCCATTGTTCAATACCCCCTACAAAAGAAGATTGTTTTTCGGTCAGCGAACTGTCAGAAAAATTGTTGCCCTCCGCTGAAAAATATTTTCTGCTGATCAGCTTGCCATTATCATAGATTTCGTCGGCACTTACCTGCCCATTCTTATGATAATAACGCCATTTGCCATGAAATTGGTTACCTGTATTCAGTCTGCCTGCTGCAGAAATATTGCCATTGTCATACCAGGATACTGATACGGCGGTTCCATCCGCTTTATGCGCAATCGAATCTTCCGGAAAACCATTGTCATGCCAACTTAACTCAGCACCGGTTTTTTCACCTGCATCATACAAAACAGAATCCTTTATGTATCCATTGGGATGATAAGCAAGCCAGAGGCCTTCTTTCCTGTTAACAAGGTACCTGCCGGTTGACGACAAAATGCCATTGGGATAAAAAAAGTAAAACCACCCATTTTTAATGAGCGTGGTTGAATCTTTGTACAATCCTTTGGCCAACAGTTTTCTGGAGG
>JBDKLG010000227.1:0-4160 GCA_039795695.1 Bacteroidota bacterium | reverse complement strand
AAAACCTGTTTAAAAATCTGAACAGCAAATTCGCCTACCACATCGTATTGACTAATAAAAGCGATACAAAAAACAATGCCCAGTGAAATTACATCTACGGCCCTTTCCGCTACAATGGTACCTACCAGTTTTTCTGCAGGCACTTTCTCATATTTTGCCAGAATGGTACATTTCAATACCTCTCCAAGTCTTGGTACGGCCAGGTTCGCAAGGTATCCAATCATAACTGCAAAGAAACTGTTTAAAAAACTTGGGGTATAACCCATTGGCCGCATAAGAATTCTCCACCTTAATGCCCTTAATACATGACTGAGTGAAAGTATCAGGAATACCGGTAAGATCAGGCTGAAATCGGCTGTTTCCAGCGATTTTCTAAACTCTCCCCACTTATTGTCGGGTATCTGGTGCAAACTCCACCAGACCAGAAAAACACCCAACCCCAGGAAAAACAAGTATTGTAATATGGAGAACCATTTTTTTTTCATAGTAGTTAAAAGTCAATTGCAGTACCGGATATTCCGGCCAATCCTTTTATGGAGACCTAAATTTAAGCACTGTTTTCTGATACGGAGTTAATTAAGTGCAAGATTGTCAATAAGCCTTACGCCACCTAAAAAAGCAGCACAAATGGCTGTTACAGGAGTTTTGCCATCCCAATGTGTTAAAACAGACAGGCTTGCCCTGTCGGCGATTACCAAATAATCAATTTTTTCAAAACCCGCATCTGTCAGCATCTTTCCGGCTGTTTCCAGTAAATCTGTAAGCTTGCCGGGGGCGAGTTTATTTTTCAGGAAATTTAAGGATTGATAAATGGCTGCTGCATTTTTTAACCCTTCTTCGCTCAGGCGTTTGTTTCTGCTGCTCATGGCCAACCCTGATTTTTCCCTTACAGTAGGAACGATTTCTATGATTGCCCGGTTGGGTAGTTGCTCATTCAATTTGCTGATCACCATGCATTGCTGAAAATCTTTCTGCCCTAAAAAAAGCCGGTTCGGTTGAATTATTCCCAGCAGTCTTTCCATTACCTGGCATACCCCCTGGAAATGGCCGGGACGGTAAAAGCCTTCGAGCAGGTTTTCGATCGCTCCTAATTCATACAGTGGTAAATTTCCGGTACCATTGGGGTATATCTCCTGTATGTTCGGGAGAAACAAGAGGTCGCAGCCCGCAAGGCTCAGTTTTATGATATCGGCTTCCAGTGTAGCGGGATATTTCGCAAAATCCTGTGGGTCATTGAATTGTGTGGGATTAACGAAAATACTGGCAATTGTTATATTATTTTTTAATTTACTATGATTGATAAGTGCTATATGGCCTTCGTGCAGTGCTCCCATGGTTGGCACAAAACCAATACTGAGGCCATTTCCCTGCAGGCTTCTCAGTTTTTTGTTGAGGTCAAAACTTGATTGATAAAGGATCATTTTGGGGCAAACTGGGTTTAAAGCCTTTTATTCGTGGCATTTCATGCATTTTATGTAACTTTGCCAACTCATTTTTCCGGCATCGGGCTAAAATTCAATTATTAATGTCAACAAAGAAAAGAATTTTATTCATTGCTACTGAAATGTCTCCTTATTTGGAGTTAACCGAATTTGCTGAGTTAATCAACAAATTGGCCATTAAAAGTAATGATAGTGGATTGGAAGTGAGGTGTATTATGCCGCGCTTTGGGGTTATTAATGAAAGAAGACACAGATTACATGAAGTTGTAAGACTTTCTGGAATTAATGTGTCGGTAGACAATGATGATTACCCCTTACAGATCAAAGTGGCTTCCTTACCCAATGCCCGCTTACAGGTCTATTTTCTTGAAAATGAAGATTTCTTCAAACGCAAACAGGTGTTTCACGACGAGGAAGAAAACTGGTTTGAGGATAATATACTCAGAACGGTGTTCTTTTGCAAGGGAGCACTGGAGACGGTAAGAAAATTCGGATGGCCTCCCGATATTATTCACTGTAGTGGCTGGATGACGGGTTTAATACCGGCCTATATCAAAACTGCTTATAAAAAAGAGCCTGTTTTTGGTAATAGCAAAGTTGTTTTCACCATTGGTCAGAATACTTTCAAGGAGAAATTGGGCGCCGATTTTGTGCAGAAAGCCATCATCAATGGCAATATCAAGGACAAAGACCTGGAAGCATTCAAGGAAGGTAACAATACCGCTATGTTCAAAGGGGGGGCAAGCTTTGCCGATGCGATTAGTTTTGGTTCAGATAATATCGAGAAAAAACTAATGGATGAGTTTGCCAAGGTAAAGGGCAAAAAGGTAGTTCCATTCAAAGGATGGGATTCTGATTTAACAGAGTATTTAGAATTGTACAACGACCTTGCGGGCAAGTAATTACCAACACATGCATTCACTTTTTACGCTGCGTAGAATATTGTTTTCTGGATTCGTATTAATCATTTTTTCGGCCGGGTGCACCCGGATTTCTTCAACCGAAATAGGTGCTGGTTTATTGGCTTCAGTAGATGGCGTAAATACGCTGGATACGGTTTTGGAGGTAATCACAGATAATTTCGACGATCCGGATTCGGCCAGGGTATACAAGAGCGATTTGCATTCACTGGGTGTTATCACCAATGACCCTTTGTTTGGCAAAACAACCGCTTCCATGTATTTTGAAATGAAGCCCATTACCTATCCTTTTTTCATACAGGGAAATAAGGACAGTATGGTCATCGATTCGGCCGTATTAATTTTGAGTTACCGCGGTTTTTATGGCGACTCCACCATTCCGCTTACCCTTCGGGTAAATGAGATAGATAAAACAACACCACTGGATATTTATACCAATTATCCCTCAAATTATCCAGCTGCTTTCCCCATAAAAACAGCAGGGTCAATGGGGCCGGCCAAGAGTATTGATATCAGAAGGCTTGGCGATTCAGTGAACAACAGGTATGAAAATGCCAAAAATCAGATCAGGATAAGACTGGACAATAGTGTGGCAAAAAGATTTTTAAAAGATTATGATTCTACCAATGCTTATGCCAGCGATTCGGCCTTCAGGTCTTATTTTGCCGGCTTTGCATTGAATATCGACCAGGCAGGTGGGGCCAATGCACTGCTGAAAGTAAGCCTGGTTGACAGCAATACAAAATTTGCTCTCTATTATAGCTCAAGTTCAACCGGGGCTACAGTAAGAGACACAGCTGTTACCTACCTGGTATTTGGTAGTTCTACCAGTGGTGATGCCAATCAGATCATCCGTAACAGGGCAGGCTCCGAAATCAGTAAACACCTTACGACTACTTCAAAACCGGATTCGCTGGTTTATGTTCAGGCTTCACCGGGTAACTATGTACGCATCCGCATTCCCGGTCTTCAAAATCTTTCCAACAGAATCATCCATAGAGCCGAACTGATTACCGAACAGGTACCAGATGATGCCAACCTGGGTACAATTGAGCAGCAGATGCTTCCTCCCAGGTATTTACTTTTAAGCCGCTTTGATTCTGCGCTGAATGCAAAAAGAAATATTCCCAATGATTATATCCTGATATCGGGGCAGGGGCCGAATGTTGCAAGCTTTGGCGGATACATCGCCTACAAAGCCATCAATGGCTATGACAAAGTAACCTCCTATACTTTTGATTTAACCAGGTATACACAGGGAATTGTAACCAGAAAAGACAGTGCTTTTGCATTAAGGTTAACCGCTCCAGCCAACGATTCGATTTATTATACGCAGCCTTATCCGCTAAACCTGACGCCACAGGTTCAATATTTGGGTACTTCTATCGGCAATGACGCTGCAAACGGTAGGGTAAGACTTGGCGGAGGCACACATTCAAGGTTTAGAATGCGCCTCAGGGTTATTTTTTCTCGAATTTGATTTTTGTTTATACATCCGTTATAATATATTTGCACCCATTAAAAAACAACTTATATGCCTTATTTATTTACTTCTGAGAGTGTATCTGAAGGACATCCGGATAAAGTAGCCGATCAGATCTCTGATGCCCTGATTGATAATTTTCTTGCTTTTGATGCACAATCGAAAGTAGCCTGTGAAACTTTGGTTACTACGGGTCAGGTGGTTTTAGCCGGAGAGGTAAAATCTAAAGCATATTTGGATGTACAGGAAATTGCCCGTGGGGTAATCCGTAAAATAGGTTATACCAAAAGTGAATATATGTTCGAAGCAAATAGC
>JBDKLG010000226.1:0-29287 GCA_039795695.1 Bacteroidota bacterium | reverse complement strand
AAAAAATACTAAAAAAATTAGTGTGTATAAGTAAAACTTACTACTTTTATGTCTCCATTAAATTTGACACTTAAATATTAAACAATGAGTAACGCAGAAAAATTAAAGGCGCTGAAGCTGACAATCGATAAGATTGACAAGGATTATGGAAAGGGAAGTGTGATGATGATGAATGAAAAAAGTCAGGACCCGATGGAAATCATTTCCACAGGATCGATAGGACTTGATGCCGCGCTGGGTGTTGGCGGATTACCCAAGGGAAGAATCATTGAAATATACGGGCCGGAATCATCCGGAAAAACCACGATTGCCATTCATGTGATTGCAGAAGCGCAGAAAAAAGGCGGTATGTGCGCCATCATTGATGCGGAACATGCATTCGACAGTTCCTATGCGCAGAAGCTGGGTGTGGATGTAGACAACCTATTGATATCACAGCCCGATTATGGTGAACAGGCCCTTGAAATAGCAGACAGGCTAATACTTTCAGGCGCTCTGGATGTAGTAGTAATCGATTCTGTTGCGGCACTGGTTCCCAAGAGTGAACTGGAAGGAGAAATGGGCGACAGTAAAATGGGACTGCATGCAAGGCTGATGAGCCAGGCATTGCGTAAGTTAACCGCCACCATTAATAAAACAAATACGATTTGCATTTTCATCAACCAGCTGCGTGAAAAAATAGGCGTGATGTTTGGTAACCCGGAAACAACCACCGGCGGTAATGCATTGAAATTTTATGCATCTGTGCGACTGGATATCAGGAGAATGACACAGATCAAAGACGGGGATACGGCAGTAGGTAACCATGTAAAAGTAAAAGTGGTGAAGAACAAAGTAGCCCCGCCTTTCCGTGCCGCTGAATTTGATATTGTATTTGGAGAAGGTATCAGCAAACTGGGTGAAATCATTGATATGGGTGTTGAACTGGGAATTGTGAACAAAAGTGGGTCCTGGTTTAGCTATGAAAGCAATAAACTGGGCCAGGGAAGAGACTCGGTAAAATCGCTGCTCCACGATAATCCGGAGCTGGCCAATGAAATAGAAGCAAAAATAAGGGCAAAAATCAGCGAAGTAAAAGCTGTTGCCGAAGCATAAAATCTGTTTTTGGGTGATGGGTTAGTTTGTAAAGCCACTTCTTGTAAAAGGAGTGGTTTTTTCATTTATACCCCTAAAAAGACCAAAACACTTGCTATAAATAGCTATTTACTGATTGATTATAGTAAAATAGGTTTAAATGATGTAAAAAAGGACCAATGCGCATAAAAAGAAAAAGCAGCTAAGTCTGCTTTTGGTACATTAGAAGAATAATTAAAAGCGCTTGTTCTATTATTTTATCAAAACCTGGGTTAGGCTGGCACTGGTTATTTTTTGCAGGAGAATCCGGATAAAAGGCTCCGAAGCTTTTGCCGCAGAAGGGCCCCTTTTAATTGTGGCCAACCATCCCAATTCCTTTCTCGACGCCATCATTATTGGCGCTTTTTTCAAAAAAAGGGTTCATTTTCTGGCCCGCGGCGATGCTTTTCACAAACCCTGGCATGCAAAACTGCTTCGGGCATTGAGTATGATACCGGTGTACCGGCTGTCGGAGGGAAAAGAAAACCTGCACCTGAATGAAGTGGCATTCAAACAAAGCAAAGAACTGCTCGAAAAAAACGGTATTGTATTGGTCTTTATTGAAGGCATCTGTGTACAGCAGCATGCCCTGCAACCTTTTAAAAAAGGGGCAGGAAAAATGCTGATGGAAAACAGCAGCTTACCCGGATTAAGGGTTTTACCAGTAGGTATCGCTTATCATTCATTCCGCGAATTTGGTAAGGAAATCAACCTGCAGGCAGGAGAAATGATACCCGCGAAACAGTTTTTCCCCAATGGGCCGGAAATCTCTCGTATCAAGGCTTTCAATGAAAAGATGGAAAATGAAATTTCCAAAATAATTGAATTGCCGCAACGAAGGGTTCCCCCAAACAATGGTCAAAAAATCTGTTTCACCATAGCAGGCATACCCGGCTTGCTCATACATGCACCACTCTATTTTCCCCTGAAAAAATGGCTCCTGCAAAAAACAAGGGGGACGGTTTTTTTTGATTCTGTTTTATTCGGGATCCTGCTGCTGCTTTATCCGCTCTATCTTTTTCTGCTTGCATGGATGGCCTATCTGGCGGGACTTAACACAAAAATCATCCTGGCATCCTTCCTCCTCCTTCCCTTGCTGGCCCTTGCTGCCATTGAATTCAGGCGGATACTGCCTGCAAAAAAAAGAGAAATTCATGGAAATTAGCGGCTCATTGGTTACCTTATCATTTTAAAATGTATTAATCAGCAAAAATGTCTTCCATTAAAATATTAGGCGCAAGAAAAAAAATAGCCCTCGTGGCCCACGACCATAAAAAAGCGGATTTACTGGAATGGGCATTGCACAACAAAACCGCTTTGGCCAAGCATGAACTTTTTGCTACCGGCACTACCGGAAAATTAATTGAAGAAGCGCTTGACAGGCCCGTAAAAAAATTATTGAGCGGGCCGCTGGGTGGCGACCAACAGATTGGTGCCATGATTGCATCGGGAGAAATAGACATGATGTTTTTTTTCTGGGATCCCATGGAAGCACAGCCCCATGATAGTGATGTGAAAGCATTGCTGCGTCTCTGCGTTGCCTGGAATATACCCATGGCCTGCGACAGGGCCACCGCAGATTTTATTATGACATCTCCATTCATGCACGCCAGCTATGAATCTACCATGCCCGATTATACAGATTATTTGAACAGGTATACTAAGTAAGAAGGCTGCAGGGTTAACGGGGATTTCAGTAAAACATTTTGCTGATTAAAATAGTTGAGGGCCGGATTGATCAGGATATTTCTAAAACTAAAAATCTACAAATATGCTTTGGCAGGGCAGAAGAGAAAGCGATAATGTGGAAGACCGCAGGGGCGGTGGCGGTATGGTAATTGGCGGCGGTATTGGCGCAATAGTCATCGGTATTATTTATGTGTTGCTGGGTGGAAACCCGTCGGATGTGGTTAACCAGCTGGCCACGCAGCCACAAACACAGGAATCGGCACAGAGGCCGGACAAAGAAAACAAACTGGCTGCTTTTTCAAAAGTAGTGCTGGCAGATACGGAAGATGTGTGGGCAGAAATTTTCAAGGAGCAGGCGCAAAGCTATGCTGCCCCCAGGCTGGTACTCTTTACCGGGCAAACCGGCTCCGGATGCGGCTTTTCAAGCGCCGCCACAGGTCCTTTTTATTGTCCGGCTGACGAAAAAATATACCTGGACCTTTCTTTTTTTGAAGAGCTTACCAGCAGGTTCCATGCACCGGGAGAATTTGCCATGGCATATGTAATTGCCCATGAAGTAGGCCATCATATTCAAAATCTGATGGGAACGGCTGAGAAAATAGAGCGGGCAAGACAAACACTCAGCAAAACCGCTTTCAATAAATTATCGGTAAAGCTGGAATTGCAGGCCGATTTTTATGCCGGTGTATGGGCAAACCGTGCACAGCGGATGAAAAATATTCTAGAAAACGGAGACCTGGAATCTGCCCTCAATGCAGCAAATGCTATTGGCGACGACAGGCTACAAAAAGAAAGCTCCGGCAGGATAATGCCCGACGCTTTTACACATGGCAGTTCGGCACAAAGGATGTACTGGTTTAAAAAAGGATTTGAAACAGGAGATATCAGTCAGGGTAATACATTTGATTCAAACGAATAAACCAAACAGTATATGAAATACAGCTATTTATGCCTGTTATTGATTTTTTGTACAGGAAGTTTCGCACAGGACACAGTTACCAAAGCAGATATTTTTTCGGCTGCAAAACTCCTCGACCTGAAGTATACGCAGAAAGAAGTGGATACCATGTACAATGGTGTAAAGGAAAACCTGCTGGGTTATCAACAGATGCACAAACAATCGCTTGGCAACAATGTGCCCATGAGTATGTGGCAAAGCCCTGTTTTACCGGGAATGAAATTTAATGAAAAGCAGGAACCGATTAACTGGAATATTCCCACCAACACATCTATGCCGGTCAATAAAAATGATCTGGCTTTTTATTCTTTGAGCCAGCTGGCATCGCTGATAAGCCATAAAAAAATCAGCTCGGTAGCATTAACCACATTTTTTATTGAGCGCATCAAAAAATTTGGCGACACATTACAATGCATCATTACCATCACCGAAGACATTGCCATGCAACAGGCCAGACAGGCCGATGCAGAAATTGCCAGGGGTAAATACCGCGGGCCCCTGCACGGCATTCCTTATGGACTAAAAGACCTGTTTGCCGTAAAAGGAACAAAAACCACCTGGGGTGCGGCACCTTATAAAGATCAGGTGATTGAAGAAGACGCTTATGTATACACAAAATTAAAAGAAGCGGGAGCCGTATTGGTGGCCAAATTTACTTTGGGTGCACTGGCCATGGGTGATTACTGGTTTGGTGGCAGAACAAAAAATCCCTGGAACCTCAAAACAGGCTCATCGGGATCTTCTGCAGGCTCCACATCCGCTACTGTAGCGGGTTTGGTGCCATTTGCCATTGGCACAGAAACCTGGGGATCGATTGTATCTCCTTCTTCTACCTGTGGTGCAACAGGGCTAAGACCAACATTCGGCAGCATCAGCAGAAGCGGTGCCATGACGCTTAGCTGGAGCCTGGATAAGGTTGGTCCCATTTGCAGAAGTGCAGCAGATGCGGCAATTGTGTTCAATTATATTCATGGTACAGACGGACTTGATATGAGTGCAGTAAACAAACCCTTTAACTACCAACCCAACCGCGACATCAAAAAAATGAAAGTCGCCTATGCCAAAAACTATTTCGATAAAATAACCGACACATCGCGCAATGAATTAAAAGTACTGGAAGCCTATAAAAAAATGGGGGTGCAGCTGATACCGGTAAATTTTCCGGATAGCGGTGTTTATAATTTCAATATCATGGATATTGTAATCAGCGCAGAATGTGCTGCTGCTTTTGACGAATTTACCCGGAACAATATTGATGATGAAATGACGAGGCAAACCAGTAACGACTGGCCCAATAGTTTCAGGGTATCGAGGCTGATGTCGGCCGCAGAATACATTAATGCAAACCGGCACCGTTTTTTATTAATGCAGCAGGTAAATGAAGCAATGAAAAATATCGATATCCTGATCTGCCCCACCAGGGGAAGCGGCAACCAGGGAGCAATAACAAATCTGACAGGTCATCCCGTAGTATGTATGCCTACAGGCTTTGATAAAAGATCGAACCTGCCCACCAGCATTACGCTGATAGGTAAGTTGTATGATGAAGCAGGTATTTTATCGGCAGCAAAAGCCTACCAGGATGGTACCGACTGGGATAAGATACATCCGCCCCTGTTTAAGGATTAGCAGCAAACAGGGAATTGCTCCCGCTTTCATTAAATTGCAAACAGTTTACATAAATTATAACTACATGAAAAAAATACTGGTTATCGGCATTGGATGGATGGTGTTTATCAACCAAACAGCTTCGGCACAAAAAACGATTTTAGGTTTTACGGAAAAATCGGCCGTGGCAGAGCAACAGCTGGAGCAAAAATTTGATGCCCTGCTGAGTGCACAAAGTATCGGGCAAACGATCAGGGATTTATCGGCCAAACCACACCATGTGGGCTCGGTGGGAGGGAAAGAAGTTGCTGAAAATATTCTGGCCAAATTCAAAAGCTGGGGCTGGGATGCGAAGATTGAAACCTACCAGGTATTGTTTCCTACACCCAAAACCCGTGTATTGGAAATGTTATCGCCCACTGTTTACAAGGCATTGCTGAAAGAGCCCGCATTGAAAGAAGATGGCACATCCGGCCAGGAAGATCAGTTACCAACCTATAATGCATGGAGCGCAGATGGAGATGTAACGGGAGAACTGGTGTTTGTGAATTATGGACTGCCCGAAGATTATGAAAAACTGGAGCGTTTGGGCGTGGATGTAAAAGGAAAAATTGTGATAGCAAAATATGGCCGCAGCTGGAGGGGGATTAAACCCAAAGTAGCGCAGGAGCATGGTGCGATTGGTTGTATCATTTATTCAGATCCGCTGGATGATGGCTATTCAAAAGGAGAAGTATATCCCAGGGGAGCGTTTAAAAATGAGTATGGTGTGCAGAGAGGGTCGATCATGGATATGGTGATTTATCCGGGAGACCCTTTAACGCCGGGTATTGGTGCTACAGAAAAGGCCCAAAGGCTGGACCGGTCAGCTGCTACCAATCTCTTGAAAATACCGGTATTGCCCATCAGCTACCATGATGCACAACCACTGCTGATGGCAATGGAAGGGCCTGTTGCTCCACAGGAATGGAGGGGTGCTCTGCCTTTTACTTACCATATAGGTCCCGGTGCAACCAAAGTTCATTTAAAACTTGAATTCAATTGGCAGCTGAAGCCGGCCAATGATGTAATTGCAACAATCAGGGGATCGCAGTACCCCGAAGAGATGGTCATCAGGGGAAACCACCATGATGCCTGGGTAAATGGTGCAAGTGATCCGATAAGTGGTCAGGCATCCATGCTGGAAGAAGCAAAAGCCATCGGGCAAATGCTGAAGGAAGGCTGGAAACCAAAACGCAGCCTGGTTTATTGTGCATGGGATGCAGAAGAACCGGGATTACTGGGTTCTACAGAATGGCTGGAAGATCATATGGCCGAACTGCAGAAAAAAACCGTGGTATATATTAATTCAGATGCAAGCGGAAGGGGTTTTTTAAATGTAGAAGGTTCACACGCACTGGAGAATATGGTGACAGAAATAAGCAAGGAAGTAAAAGATCCGCAAACAGGGGTTACTGTTTTTGAAAGAGCGAAAGCACACAATGTATTGCAGGCAATATCGGCAAAAGATAAAAAAGAAGCGATGGGCAAAAACATTTTTACATTGGGTGCAATGGGCTCTGGTTCTGATTATTCTTCTTTCATACAGCATGCAGGCATCCCTTCGCTCGATATCGGTTATGGGGGAGAAAACGAGGGAGGAGAATATCATTCCATTTACGATTCTTATGATAATTACAGCCGTTTCAAAGACCCGGGATTTGTATATGGTGTAGCACTTTCCAAAACCGCCGGCCGCGCTGCATTGCGTATGGCCAATGCAGAAGAACTGCCTTTTGATTTCAGGTCCCTGTATAGCACCATAAATGGTTATGTAAAAGACCTGGTGACAAAAACAGATGCCATGCGTGAAACAACGGCTGCAGAGAACGAAGCCATTAAAGCCAATGCATACGGGCTTGCCAATGACCCAACAAAAAAAATGCTTGCCCCAAAACCAAAAGAAGAAGTTCCCTATATTGATTTTTCGCCACTACTGAATGCATTAACAGCGTTTGATAAAAGCAGCCAGTCTGCAGCTGCAGCCTGGGCGGGGGCCATGAATAACAGTGCCGTGCATGAAGCCATGAACAATGCTTTATACAAGGCAGAACAGCAATTACTGGCAGTGGATGGTTTGCCCAAAAGAGGATGGTATAAACATACTTTGTATGCACCCGGTTTTTATACGGGCTATGGCGTGAAAACCATTCCCGGCGTTCGTGAAGCCATTGAACAAAGAAACTGGAAAGAAGCAAAAGAGCAGATCATTGTAGTGTCGGAAGCAATTGTAAGACTGAGTGATTATTTACAAAAAATAGCGAACCGCTGAGATGAGGGAAAGGAAAACTGCTTATTGGCTTACATCTTTATTGCTGATTGTCTGTTTCTGCGCCAGTGCGCAGGTAAAAAAAGAGAACAGCAATTCAATAAAATCACTAAGACTGATTGGGGAATATGATTTGCCCCATAACCAGCAATTTAAAGCCACCACCATTGGTGGGTTATCGGGGATTGACTATGACGCAGAAAAAAACCTGTATTATTTAATCAGCGACGACAGGTCGGCGATTAATGCGGCGAGATATTATACTGCGAAGATTTACATAGGCAGGAATAAAATTGACAGTGTGGTTTTTAAGGACGTGCATACGCTGCTGCAAAAAAACGGAACAGTTTATCCCAATACCAGGCAGGACCCCGGGCATACGCCCGACCCGGAAGCACTTCGGTATAATCCCGTAAAGAAAAACATGGTATGGAGCAGCGAGGGAGAGAGAATACTGAGGGGAAAAGATACCCTATTGGAAAACCCTGCCATCACAATTATTTCAACAGACGGCAGGTATATTGATACATTTCCGCTTCCTGAAAATTTAAAAATGCAGGCAATAGAATCCGGACCCAGGCAAAACGGCGTATTGGAGGGCATGAGTTTTGCAAACAATTACCGGACCCTCTATGTAAATCTGGAAGAGCCGCTCTATGAAGACGGGCCAAGGGCAGGCAACAAACCCGGTAATGCTTTTGTGCGCATTTATGCATATGATGTAGCAACAAAAAAGAACACAGCCCAATATGCCTACCTGCTCGACACGGTTGCCTATCCTGCCATTCCTGCAAGTGCTTTTATGGTGAACGGCATACCGGATATTTTATGGTTAGGCAATCAAAAACTGATTGTGCTGGAAAGGTCTTTTTCAACAGGGAGATTACCCTGCACCATAAAACTGTTTTTGGCAGACCTGAATGGAGCAACGGATATACGCAATAACCCATCACTTATCAAATGGCCTGCAGCAAAACCCGTTTCAAAAAAATTATTATTGAATATGGATGAGCTGGGAATTTATGTTGACAATGTGGAAGGAATCTGTTTTGGACCAACCCTGCCCAATGGACACAGGACACTTGTATTGGTAGCCGATAATAATTTTGTCGCATTGGAAAAAACACAGTTTTTCGTATTTGAAATAATTCCTTAAATGGTTGGTCTTACTCTTTTTGGTGCAGGAGCTTGCCGGCGATACCGCAGCTGTATGAAAAATATACCGGTAATATTATTTTGTGCGCTGCTTTCCTGTAAGCACCCATCTACACCTACTCCGCATATTGAAATTCAAACAGAGAAAGGGAATATTGAGCTGGAATTATTTGCCGACAAGGCACCCAAAACGGTGGCCGCATTTCTTTCTTATATCGATTCCGGTTTTTTTGACAACAGTAATTTTTACCGTGTACTGAATTTAGAGAACCAGCCATCGAATGCGCCAAAAACAGAACTGGTCCAGGGGGGTATCTGGAAAACGAATAATGCAAAAGCCCTTCAGCTGAGCGGGATTCCGCATGAGAGCACCAGGGAAACAGGCATTCACCATACCGATGGTGTCATCTCACTGGCAAGATCAGCTCCCGGTACTGCGGGCTCGGAATTTTTTATCTGCCTTGGTAAACAGGCAGGATTGGATTATGGAGGAGAAAATATTGCCGACAGGCAGGGTTTTGCTGCATTCGGGCGGGTAGTAAAAGGCATGACGGTTCTTAGAAAAATTTATAAGCAAAGGGAAACAGACCAGTATTTTATTCCACCGGTAGCGATTTATACTATTGTGAGATTGTAAAAATCACATCCAAAAATGCACGCTGAAAATTTCACCACAATAAAGTATCAACAACCCCATGTATTGAATGCAGTTGTGTTTAAAAGCCAACCAGCTTACTTATCTAAAACATTCATAGACCTTTTCAATCATGACTAAAGAGCAAGGAAAAAACTATTTCTATGAAGAAAAGAAAACTGAAATATGGATGGGTTTTATTTTAATATAATGAATACTATTTAAACCTGTTTTTTTTGAGTAATATTATAAAAATAAATTCATGAACAAAACAATATTGATTACAGGAGCCACCAGTGGTATCGGGAAAGCGACTGCTGTTGCCCTTGCAGAAAAGGGATACAAGGTTTATGCGACAGGCCACACTGATGCAGGTGTTGCAGCAATGAATGAGTTTTTGAAAACCACCGACCTTGCTATTGAAAGCTTTAAACTGGATATTACTTTAGAAGCGGACAGAACTAAGCTGGACGGACTTTTTATTGATGTACTGATCAACAATGCAGGAATGGGGGAGTCTGGTTCACTAACAGAAGTGCCGATGCAGCGACTGATTAATAATTTTGAAACCAATGTTTTCGGAACAATCGCTGTTTCACAACAGGCGTTTAAACAAATGATTCCAAGAGATTCGGGAAGGGTGATCATCCTAAGCTCACTTGCCGGCAGAAGCCCGAGACCTTTTTTAGGACCATACAGTATGTCTAAATATGCTTTGTCTGCTGCTGCAGATATTTTAAGGCAGGAATTGAAATACATTTCCAATAATATTCATGTTTCCGTTATTGAGCCAGGAAGTTATCATACGGGGTACAACCAAAAAATGATGGCTAAAAAATATGAATGGATGGGACCTGATTCCTATTTCTGGAATGTAGTAGACAAAATCAGGAAAATGGAAGACTTTACTTTTAAGGCAACAGAATATAAATCACTCGATTCCATCGTGGCTAAAATAGTTAAAGCAGTGGAAGCCAAACGCCCGCGCCTCAGGTATGTAGCACCCTGGTGGGAAGGAGTTATTGTACAATTGGCAAGAATAATGGGAACATAGCATACAAAGGGCGCAGTAGCAATTGGCAGCCTGTCCGCTCAAAATATACCCACTGCAAGCTGGGTCCATACAAGCAGCAGCATGGCGAGTATGCCCATACAGAGGGCAATTCTGAGCCGGGGTTTTGTTATTTTTCTCCATGCCAGTTCACAGGCAATTCCGGTAGCCGAAAGTAAAAGAGCTGCTGCAATAAAATCTCCGAAACCCCAGTTCACCTGTTTGGTAAACTGCATGGCAATGAAGGGTATGAGCAATACGGCTGCTATGATAATTGCGATGAGATAGGCCCTTTTGTTTTTCATACCGATACTTTTTGAAAAATTCATGTTGTGGGAATGATGATTAATCCCATACATATTTCCAGCTATTGTCCTTTTGTTTCTTCCATACGGTATGAAAAACGCCTTTGTGTTCTGTACTAATGCCGGCTTCATTTTTTATTTTCCAGACATATTTGCCATAGGTATAAGCAAGGCTTCCATCGCGGGCAATATCTATAAAATCCGGTGACCAGTTTACGGTTGTACCGGCATTATTTATTTTACCATAAAAAAGCTTAATATTTTCTTTTCCTGTAATAAGGCTGTCGTTCCCCCTTTTGATTACTGCATCTTCGTCTGCAAAGAAATAGAAAGCTTCGGCAATACCCTTTTCAGTGGCCATTTTTTCAAAGGCTTTTTCGACCTGAAAAATTTCATTTTTTATTTCTTCGGTGCGCTGGCTTTTATGACAGGATACCATCATAATCGCGGCAATCAATAAAAAAGCAATCCGCATAGGGGTACTTGGTTTAAGTATTCATTCAAACAGTATTAAAAATACAAAATATCAGCAGCCGGGCCTCTAATTTATTTGAAGCAGTTATCAGGAAAAGGCTGATATAAGTGCCGGGGAGGATAAAACAGCCGTAAATCAGGTAAGCCTGCCCGGAACAGCCTATCTGTATAATAAGCATACATTTGGAGAATAAATATTTTAATACCTTTGCCTTACAAGGGGCAGACAGCCATTGGTTAATTTACAAGTATGAAAAAAAATTATGTTTCAAACTCGGAAGAATCTGTGCGGATGTTCAAGAGCAACTTTATGGAAAGCCTTTCCAAAGTGCATTTTTCTGTTCCTTTGTTCATCTTTATTCCCGCTATTTTCTTTTTCGGATACCAGAGTTTTGCCGGCGGGATCAGTCTTGTAAATTTTGCCTTGTATTTTTTATTTGGACTGGGTGTATGGACACTGACCGAATATGTGATGCACCGCTTTGTGTTTCATTTCCATCCTACATCGGAGTTTGGGAAAAAAGTAAACTTCATTTTTCATGGCGTTCACCATGATTATCCGAGAGACAAAATGCGCCTGGTTCTTCCCCCCTCTGTAAGTATTCCATTGGCTTCTTTGTTTTATTATATGTTCTCTCAATTCCTGTCACAACAATTTTTATTTGCTTTTTTCGCTGCGTTTCTCCTTGGTTACCTCATTTATGATATGTTACATTATGCCATGCATCACTACAATTTTAAGAGTGGCATCATGAGAAGAATAAAACAGCACCATATGCTGCACCATTATGATGAGCCCTCAAAAGGCTATGGGGTAAGCAGTTCTTTATGGGATATTATCCTAAGAACCGGTTTCGGAAAAACAAAATCTTAGATTGGGAAAGAATTAATGAATTTGCGGATTGGCGAATTTGCGAATTTTTTATAGGTTGGAGTGGTTCAAAACTTAATCCAATCCGCCAATCCGTCAATCTACCCCGTCAAAGAAAAAATATGCCTTTCCAGCTACAATCTCCTTATTCCCCCGCCGGCGACCAGCCTTCTGCGATTGAGCAGCTGACTGATGCCGTGAACAATGGTGAGCAGTTTCAGACCCTGCTGGGGGTTACAGGATCGGGTAAGACTTTTACGATAGCCAATTTAATTCAGCGCACGCAACGGCCTACGCTGGTACTTACCCATAACAAAACCCTGGTGGCACAATTGTATGGGGAATTCAAACAGTTTTTTCCGGATAATGCAGTGGGTTATTTTGTAAGCTACTATGATTACTACCAACCCGAAGCTTATATGCCGGTGAGCGATGTATACATTGAAAAAGACCTGAGTATTAATGAGGAACTGGACAAGCTTCGTTTGCAGGCCACTTCACAATTATTAAGCGGCAGAAGAGATATTATTGTGGTGGCCAGCGTGAGTTGTATTTATGGTATGGGCAACCCGACTGAATATGAAAACGGCATCATCCGTATTCACAAAGGGATGGTGATTTCGAGACAGGCTTTTTTGCATGGGCTGGTGAATAGTTTGTACAACCGCTCACAGGGAGATTTTAACCGTGGCAGTTTTCGCGTGAAAGGAGATACGGTAGATATCAACCTGCCCTATGTTGATTTTGGTTACAGAATCACTTTTTTTGGTGATGAAATTGAAGAGATTGAAAGCATAGAAACCGCTACCAGCAAGCGTATTGGCCTGATGGAGAATGCAGCCATCTTTCCCGCTACCCTATACCTTGCTCCCAAAGAAATGATTGTGCAGGTAATGCATGAGATCCAGGATGAAATGATGGCGCAGGTAGAATATTTTAAAACCACCGGCAAATACATTGAAGCACAAAGGCTTAAGGAAAGAGTAGAATATGACATTGAGATGATTCGCGAACTGGGTTACTGCAATGGGATTGAAAACTATTCACGTTTTTTCGACAGACGCAAACCTGGCACAAGACCATTCTGCCTGCTCGATTATTTTCCGAAAGATTTTTTATGCATAATTGATGAGAGTCACCAAACTGTACCGCAGGTGGCAGGGATGTATGGCGGCGACAGGAGCAGGAAGATGGTATTGGTTGATTATGGTTTTCGCCTGCCCAGTGCCATGGATAACCGCCCGCTTAATTTTCATGAATTTGAAGGATTGATTGGCCAGACCATTTTTGTAAGTGCCACTCCAGGTGATTATGAACTGGAGAAAACCGGTGGTGTGGTGGTAGAACAGGTTGTACGCCCTACCGGTCTGCTTGATCCACCCATTGAAATAAGGCCCAGCGTTAACCAGATTGATGATTTGCTGGATCAGATAGATATTACCGTGAAAAAAGGGGATCGCGTTTTGGTAACCACACTAACCAAACGCATGGCAGAAGAAATGGATAAATACCTGGGCAGGATCAACATCAAATCAAAATACATTCACAGCGATGTGGATACACTTGAACGCGTTGAAATCCTTCGCCAGCTTAGATTAGGTGAAATTGATGTATTGGTGGGTGTAAACCTTTTAAGAGAGGGCCTAGACCTGCCCGAGGTATCGCTGGTAGCCATTCTGGATGCCGATAAGGAAGGCTTCCTGCGCAACGAAAGGTCGCTCACACAAACGGCGGGCCGTGCCGCAAGAAATGTAGACGGACTGGTTATTTTTTATGCAGACAAGATGACCGAGAGCATGCAACGCACCATTGATGAAACAGGGCGCCGCAGGCTGAAGCAGATTGAATACAATACGGAACACGGCATCGTTCCCAGGACCATCAAAAAAAGTGTGGACCAGATTATGGCACAGGGCTCTGTGCTGGACATCAAGGGCTATGACCCCTCCAACCCCTATGCACTACAGCGTGATGGAGAGATTGTAGAAAGAAAAGTGGCGGAAGAGCAGGTAGACTACCAAACCATTCCACAAATGGAAAAAGCAATTGCAAAGACCAAAAAAGAAATGGAAAAAGCTGCCAGAGACCTTGATTTTATTGAAGCTGCAAGGTTAAGGGATGAGATGTTCCGATTGCAGAAGGAATTGACTTCGTGGAAAGAGTGAGCTGGTGTTGTTATTGGTTTTTGCTGATGGGTTAATAATCCTATATGGCAGGGCCACTGAATTAAGAACAGGGAGCCAGCGCTCTGGTAAAAGCCAACAACCACCCACCCACAGCTTTCTGCAACTATTAAAGAGATTTTTTTAATTTGCCCTTACCTTCGTCAGGATTCCCTTAAAGAATAAACCATGTTCAAATCGCTCCCCCAAAGAATTGTAACGAGTATATTGTTATTATCCCTGATTTCTTTCCTGGATTTATTCATCAGTTTTGAAATAAGTACAGCAGTATTTTATGTTTTCCCTATCATACTCTTTTCTTACCAGGATGAAATTTCTTTTCGCTATTCTATCCTGTTTGCATCAGTATCGGCTTTAAGCTGGGGATTGATTGATTATACTACCCATATTTATTCCCATGAAACCTACCGGGCGTATAACTGGATATCCCGTTATGCGATGTTCTTTCTTACAGCCACAGTTACGAACAGGTATTACATTGAAAAGAAACTGCAAAAAATTATTTCCCTGCAGAAAAATGAACTGGAAGAAACCAATAAACAGCTGGTGCGCACCAATGATAAACTGAATAAATTTATTGGGATAGCGGCACATGATATCCGTAATCCGGTAGGTGCCATACAAATGATGTCGGAAATGATTTTAGAAGACGAAACAGTTAAGCCGGATATCAAAAACTGGGTTGGCATGATTAAAGAGTCTGCTGCCAGCTCTTTGCAGATTCTGAATGACACACTCAATGTTAGCCAGATACAATCAGGAACCATTCAGTTAAACCTTACCGACAATGACTATATCAGGTTTGTAAACGACTGTTTGGTGATGAACAACTATTTGGCGGAAAGAAAAAAGCAGACGATTTCTTTCGAATCTGCCATTCCCTCATTACGGGTGAGTTTTGACAGAGGTAGAATGACGCAGGTGATCAATAACCTGATTACGAATGCAATAAAATACTCTGAAACCAATACCGCCATTAAAGTGACCATTCGGTTAGCAGGAGAACAGGGAGAATTTGTATTAACAACTGTGCTGGATCAGGGTTTGGGAATCGAGGAAAAATTCCATGCGAAATTATTTGACCCCTTTATTACCACCAATAACCAACCAACTGATAACGAATCCAAGACCGGTCTTGGCCTTGCAATAGTTAAGAAGATTGTGGAAATGCATCGTGGTAACATTAATTTTATCAGTAAGCCCGGTAAAGGAAGTGAGTTTTTCTTTACCATACCGATAAAGCAATAATGCATCTTTTATTTTGATGAATAAACAGTTGGGAGATGGTAGGCGTATTTGAAAAGAAGGTTTTTCCTTCTTTTCGCTGCTTTTTGTAGCTAAAAAATTATCTTTAGACAAACAAGGCTTATGAAATACCTGCTACTCACCATCATTACACTAATCTCTCTAAGTGGATTTTCCCAACAGACAGCTTCAAAAACGCCGGACAAACAGAAGCCCGTATTAAACGTAGAAGCGTCTTGCGGACAATGTCAATTCGGCTTACCAGGAAAATCATGTGATTTGGCTGTACGTATTAACGGCAAAGCTTATTTCCTGGATGGCGTGCATATTGATTCTCTGGGAGATGCCCATGCGAAAGATGGCTTTTGTAATGCCATCAGGAAAGCGACTGTTCAGGGCGAACTGGCAGAAGGCAGATTCAAGGCAAGCTATTTTCAATTAAAGCCTGAAATAAAGAAATAAGCGTTAAGCATTTTCGCAGAAAAATTTCCAGCACTTATTCATGATTAAGAAAGTTGTCATCATTGGTCCTGAATCAACAGGTAAAAGCAGTTTATGTGAATTACTGGCACAGCATTATGCATCCATCTGGTGCCCGGAATTTGCAAGGGAATACCTGGTAACAAATGGGAAAGACTATGATTTTGAAGACCTGCTATTTATCGCTAAAGGGCAGCTGGCCCTGGAAGATGAGTACACACGCTTAATGCAGCATCAATGGTCGAAGGTCAAAAGCCAGGCTACTGAAACCAATGCAATTACCTGGGTAAATTCAACAACACTTATAACAACCCATCAATCACCCATATTATTCATTGATACGGATATGTACGTGATGAAAGTTTGGTGTGAATATGTATTTCAAAAATGTCACCAGTTCATACTCGATGAAATTGTGAAAAGAAAATATGATTTGTACCTGCTTTGTGATACAGATCTCCCCTGGGTAAAAGACGATTTGAGGGAATACCCCGATGAAAAAACCCGCCGCGAATTATACCATACCTATAAAGACCTGCTTATTAACCAACAGGTTCCCTGGGTAGCAATCAGCGGATCCAATGCCGAACGCACCCTTGCTGCAATTGATGCAGTAGACAAATATTTGAAGTAATTTTTCAGATAAGTACCCCTGCAAAATTATCTTCAGGTAATTAACTGCCGTTGTTTAAAAACACATACGCAATCATTCAATTATCTGGCCGTAGATTTTTTACTGAGTAAAGAAATTAATCTGTGAATCTGCGGCTAAATATTCACATCAATTGTTAGGCAAAAAATATGCTTATTTGGTTTTCAGACTTACCCGTTTAAAAAATCGCACACTGATTATTGTTTACCTGATTTGTACACAATACCATCCTTCATCACCCAATGAATTTGCTGCAAACTCCTGATGTCTTTGGTCGGATCTGTTTTTACTGCAATGATATCTGCAAAAGCACCGGCTTTGATTTCACCAATCCTGCCTTCCTGATCCAGTAACCGGGCCGCTGTAATTGTAGCAGTTTGAATGGCCTGAATCGGCGTCAATCCCCATTCCACAAAATACTCAAAATCCTTTGCCTGCGGCAGTTTCCAGTCATAACCGCCTATATCGGTACCATAGGCCAGCTTTACGCCCATGCCAATGGCTTTCCTGAAAATTGCAGGAATGGACTGCTTAAAATACATATTAATCGGGCTGCCCGCTTTTGCCCTTCCTTCTGCCACAAATTCATTCACAAATAATGTAGGGCACCAGAAAACACCTTTAGCTGCCATCAACCGCATACATTCTTCATCCATCCCACTCCCGTGTTCTATTGTTGTAGCGCCGGCATTTATTGCTGCAATAATACCATCCCTTGTCATGGCATGAGCTGCCAGTTTTTTTCTGCTACGCATGGTTTCATCACCAATGGCATTGATTTCATCTGAGGTAAAATTGGGAAGGCCGCGGTAACTACCATCGGGTAATTTGTAATAAGAGCGGTCGGCATAAATTTTTATCCAGTCGGCACCACGCTCAATCTGTTGCCTGGTGGCCCTCCTGGCTTCATCTGCACCGGTGATTTCCTGTAAGCCCTTGGGCAAACTAATATCAGCATTGTAATCGCCTGTTTTAATGGGGTAATGTCCGGTGGTATTGATGGCCAGGGTAGATACAAAAAGCCTTGGCCCGGCCATTTCACCTTTGTTAATGGCTTTTTTGATATCAACATCTGCAAAACCAGCTCCCTCTGTTCCCAGATCGCGAAGGGTGGTAAAACCGTTTTGAAGCGCCCGCTCGCAACTGCGCACTGCACGGATGGTTCGGTAAGCAATGGATTCTTTTAATATCTGTACATCATAATCTTCACTGGTAATATCGCCCTGCAATAAGATATGTGTGTGACAATCGATTAGCCCGGGCAAAACAAAATAAGCAGAGAGGTCAATCACAGAATCGGCAACAGCAGCAGGTCCGATGCTTTCGATGCTATTTCCTTTGATAAGAATCGTTTGATTGGAAGATACCAAACCGGTTCTTACATCCAATAAACTGCCACATTTGATGGCGATGGTTTTTTGCGCAAAAGACTGTTGGAAAATCAAAAGAAACAAACAAGCCAGTAGTTTTCTCATAACAATGATTTTATTGTGTGGGCCAGGGTGTGAGAAAGCAGGGTATTGCTGTAAACAGGATAATAAGTTTTCACTCATTGAAACCCCCGATCTGCATTGGCAATTTGAAGGTAGACCAAATTAAAAAGCGAAAAGCCGGTATTTGGCAGAGAAAAGAAAAGATAGCTGCAAAAAAGCTTAAATTCATGAACGGGAAAATCACCCATCAAAATCTTAACCACTATGCTATTTTTTTGAAAGCCTGTAAGGGTGAGGAAAAAACAAGGTCTCCGTTTTCTGTGGCCGGTCCTTTGAGTCAGGTATTCTGCCTGGGTGTGCTGGCACAACATTTGAATACCACCCTGAAGTTCGACAGAAAAAAACAGCAGATTACGAATAATAAAATGGCCAATGAAATGCTGGTGGGTTTGCCGCCCAGAAAAGGATGGGAACAGTATGATAAAATGTAAAAATTATTTTACCAGTCCGGGGATAAGTTACAAATTCCGCCTTTGCTTTTTCGACAACAAAGAACAGCCTCGGCCCGCATTTTTCAGGCGCCTTGATTAAACAATCAACTAATTGCAAATCAGGGTAACCGGACTTTTTCTATCCGATCCACTCACAAAACAATGCGGAGTACCAATGTTCAGCAGTAAAAGCCAGCCAGCTATTCTTTACATTCGTGAATTGAAACAACCGAATGAACCGTACCCTCCTCACCATTATTCTCTCACAGTTCTTTTGTACTTCCCTGTGGTTTGCGGGTAATGCGGTTACGCCGGAAATCATTGCTGCATTGAATTTGCAGCCATCCTTTCTGGCAAATCTGACAAGTGCCGTTCAACTGGGATTTATTGGAGGCACACTGGTTTTTGCCTTATTGGCGATTGCCGACAGGTTCTCTCCTTCAAAGGTTTTTTTCATCAGTGCCGTGGTTGCTGCCCTGATTAATTCACTCATCAATCTTAGGGGCAATAGCCCGGGAGAATTATTGGCCATTCGTTTTTTTACAGGGTTCTGCCTGGCCGGTATCTATCCTGTTGGTATGAAAATAGCATCCGATCATTTTCAACAGGGCCTGGGGAAATCACTTGGCTGGCTGGTGGGTGCATTGGTGCTGGGAACGGCATTGCCGCATTTGTTAAAAACGGCAGGCACAAAATTTCCCTGGCAATATGTAATCAATGCAACATCCGTGCTGGCATTTGTTGGAGGGCTGGCCATATATGTATTGGTACCGGATGGTGCCTATCGAAAAAAATTGAGTACCGCAAAAAACAAAACCGGCAGCAGAGAGAAAAATCAGGGAAGCATTGGCAGTATTTTAAAATCCTCGGCAGCATTCAAATCCGCTGCTCTCGGGTATTTTGGACATATGTGGGAGCTCTATGCATTCTGGGCTTTTGTGCCGGTAATACTGGTGAACTACCGGCATCGTTTCCCCTTGGTGCAACTGAATAGCTCATGGTGGTCCTTTCTCATAATTGCATCGGGGGCGGTAGCCTGTGTATTGGGAGGATTGATTTCGCAAAAATATCCCCCCCAAAAAATAGCTGCCATCGCGCTGGCCATTTCTGGAACATGCTGCATTTTGTCGCCATTTTTTTTGCTGCAGGATTCTCCTGTTGTGTTAATGGTATTTCTGTTAATCTGGGGCATGAGTGTTGTGGCAGATTCCCCCCTCTTCTCTACACTGGTAGCACAAAATGCACCCGATGCTTTGAGAGGCGTTTCGCTTACAATAATTACCTGTATTGGTTTTTCTGTGACAATTCTGAGTATCCAGCTGCTGGGCCAACTGGTAGAGATAATGGCGGTTGAATATGTTTTTTTGTTTTTGGCCATCGGGCCGCTATTGGGACTGCTGGCTTTGAGAAAGAAATAGCTAAATTACCATCCGTGGAAGCAATTGTTCCTGCAATAAATAAACATTAGGTGGCTCAAATTCGAAAATCATTTTTATGAACAAAGTGACAGTACTCATCAACCAGGTAGCGATAGCCAGAAACAACTATCTCGATGCGATCAAAAATACCAGCGAAGCCGATGCACAATTGAAACCGGATCCGGGCAGCTGGAATATCATAGAAAATACAGAGCACTTGTTCTGGGCAGAACAGGGAGGCATTCTTGGCATGTGGAAAACAATCGCTGCCATCCGCAATGGAACAATGGAGAAAAAATTTGAATCGGCCCATAAAGATATGGGTATCGAAGAGTTGATTGCTAAAACATGGAAGCCAAAAGAGGAAGTTCCTGCCGTAGCTGCACCAAGAATGGGAGGTACACTGGCTTTCTGGCTTGCGGCATTGGCAAGCCTGCAGCTGGTGCTGGAAGCTTTTGGTAAAGAGCTGAAAGAAGAAGAACTGAAGATACTGGCCCATCCCCATCCCATTTCAGGAGAAGTGGATTTTCAGCAGCGACTGGAATTTTTGAGTTTTCATTTAGACCGCCACCGGGTGCAGGTGAGCAGGCTAATAGATTTTATTGAAAAAAAATAGACGCCTGCCTGAATCAAACCCTTGACAACAAGACCCATGCCTGCCGATAGAAAATGGGCAAGTCGCTCCGAATTGCTAATATTGCAAATCAATAAGAGATTATGGCAAAGCATTGGCCCAAAGCTTTGCAGAAAAAAGACAATATGGAAAACAGAACTGAAATAGCAGCGTTGGGAGAATTTGGTTTGATAGAACACTTAACCAAAAATTTTGAGATTCACAATGCTTCCACTATTCTGAGTGTTGGGGATGATGCGGCTGTAATCGATCATTTTGGAAAACAGACGGTAGTAACCACAGACCTGCTGGTAGAAGGAATTCATTTTGATTTAATGTATACGCCACTGAAGCACCTGGGTTATAAATCGGTGATGGTTAACCTGAGTGATGTATATGCGATGAATGCCCATCCCACGCAGATTACCATGAGTATTGCCATCAGCAACCGCTTTGGCCTGGAAGCACTGGATGAATTTTATGAAGGGGTTTACCTGGCCTGTGAAAAACATGGGGTTGATTTAGTGGGGGGAGACACTGCTACTTCCAACAAGGGATTTATTATTTCAGTTACTGCACTGGGCGAAATTGTTCCGGAAAAACTGGTGAAAAGAAGTACTGCCGGAAAAGGCGATTTGATTTGTGTGAGTGGCGATCTGGGCGGCGCTTTTTTAGGACTAACCCTAATGGAAAGGGAGAAAAAGATTTATCTCGAAAACCCGGAAATACAGCCCGATCTGGAAAATGAATCTTATGTGGTAGGAAGATTACTGAAACCGGAAGCAAGAAAAGACATCATACAGTTTTTCGAAGAGAACAATATTCTTCCCACATCAATGATGGATATCAGCGATGGCCTTAGTAGTGAAGCTTTGCATTTATGCAAACAAAGCGAACTGGGTTGTATCATTTACGAAGAAAAAATTCCCCTTTCGGAAGAGAGCAGAAAAGCAGCTTATAAATTCGGCCTTGACCCAACCGTATGTGCTTTGAACGGGGGCGAAGACTACGAATTGATTTTTACCCTGAAGCAGGAAGACCATGAGAAGATTACCCTCAATGAAGAAATCAGCGTAATCGGATATATGACAGATATAGAAGAAGGCTGCAAGCTGTATACCAAGGGAGGCAATCGCTTTAATTTAACCGCACAGGGCTGGAATGCATTCCGGCAATAAAGAATATGGCAAAAATAAAGTGCAGGTATGGAACGGTTGTTTTTTTGTTAGCCTTCTCCTGCTTGTCGGCTACTGCGCAACCCGGCCGCATAGATCTCCCCAGAAAATCTCCTGAAATACTGCGGGAAGATTTTATTTTATTGAAAAAAATTCTCGAAGCCAATCACCCATCCCTCTACTGGTATACACCCAAAGACAGCATGGACGGCTATTTCAGCCATGCCATTGAAAGTATTACAGACTCGCTGAATGAAATTGAATTTAAAAACAAGGTCTCGCAGGTCATCAGTAAAATCAGGTGTGGACATACAACAGTCTTTTTTTCTAAAGCCTACACAAAGAATATTGCCAAGTACCGTTACCCCCTTTTTCCATTGAATTTAAAAGCCTGGGGAGACAGCCTGGTAGTGCTTAACAGCCTGCTTGCGGGCGATAGTATTTTTAAAAGAGGAACCATTGTAACGGGCATTAATGGCAGAACCAACAGGGAGCTGATGGATAGTTTTTTTCAGTTTATTTCTTCAGATGGTTATGCATTCAATTATAAATACCAAACGGTGAGCAATAATTTCCCGGGATGGTATAAAACCATTTTTGGTGTGGACAGTGTTTACCGGATTTCCTACAGGGATTCTATTGGAAAGGAGCAAACAGCTGTTCTTAAAAATTTTAACCCCCGAAAAGATTCGCTCAGGAAAGACAGCCTGCCTGTTGCGCCGGCAAGGCCAACAAAACGGCAGATCAAACAAATGAACCTGCTTGCGAAAAGAGCCCTGTCGATAGATACCCTGCAGCAAACGGCATATATGCGGCTCACAACATTCTCCGGTGGCGGATTGAGAAAATTTTTCAGGAGATCATTCAGAAAAATAAAAGAGAACAATATTCTTCACCTGGTAATTGATTTGAGAGAAAATGGTGGAGGTAAAGTGCGAAACAGTGTACTGCTCACCAAATACCTGATAGATCATCCTTTTAAAATTGGCGATACGGTAGTAGCTATCAGCAGAAAACTGGAATATGGCAGGTATATCAAACCTTCTCTCCCTTTCTGGTTTGCCATGAATTTTGGTGCACATAAATCGGAGGATGGAAAGATTCATTTCAGGCACTATGAAAAAACTTTTTACGAGCCCAAAGAAAAATACCATTATGCCGGTAAGCTTTATTTATTACAGGGCGGACTAAGTTTTTCTGCAGCCACCATGTTTCTGGCAACCATCAAAGGGCAGCAAAATGTAACCATTGCAGGTGAAGAAAGCGGTGGCGGTTATTATGGAAACTCGGCCATGTATTTACCCACGATTACATTACCCAATAGCAAACTGCGCATCTCACTCCCTTTGTACAGGCTGGTCATGGACCCTTCCAGACCCAGGGGAACGGGTGTAATGCCCGACCTGAATATCCCCCCATCTTCTGTGGCCATCAAAAAAGGGATCGACCTGAAAATGAAAAAAATTCAGGAACTCATACAACAGAACAGCATAAAATAGGCTCTTTCTGGTGGGAACATGTTTGTTAAGCAAGCAAACAGTACCAAAAGAAACAAGAGTAATATTTTATGAATCAATTTTTTACAAATAATATTTTTCGTAATGTTTTTTTCCTGGGGCTTATCTTTTCTTTCTTAAGCCAGGGGATTTCTGCACAGGACAGTACCGTAAAAGAGAGGGCTTTATATGCGGAAAACAAGCTTTCCCTGAAATTGGTGGCGCAATTGGACCGTCGTTTTTCCAGGTTGGATGAAGAGCAGGTACATGTATGGGGACTAAGAACCGGGGTGCAGGTAAACAATAAATATAAACTGGGGATTGGCGCTTATTTTGTTCACCAGGATTTAGCCACTGAAAACGATGTTGAAACGGGTTTAAATAATGCAGTAAAAAAGAACACGTATATCGGTACTGTTTTTTTTGAGCCATTTCTGCTAAGGAAAAAAATGCTCGAAATAAGCCTGTTGTTTGAAGCGGGTTATGGCAATTCCATGGTAGACTCTTCCCACTTTGTTAAGGGTAATTTGGTTACCGATAGGCGTAACAGGATTTTTATTCCTGCCGGGCTTGGCCTGTCGGCCAATTTTATCACACCCGATATCAAAGGGCTTCATTTGCTGAGTTATTTTGGTGTAAACGGGCTGGTTGGTTTTCGTAAAACAATTCAGAACGAGAGCTTGAAATACAATGCAGACGGGCTTTACTGGAGTGTGGGCCTATCCGTTTTTGTGAATAAGGTTTTTACTGATTTACATGGTAAGAGCAAAAACCATTCACACCTGCTTAATTAAACCCAGGAAGGGTAGCCTGTAAATCGCGGTCGAGCATAACCAGCCCTGCTTCATAGCCGGGTTCAATTTTCCCTATCACCCCATCTTTTTTCATTACCTGTGCCGGATAAAGGCTTGCCATCCGCAGCGCTTCTCCCAGTTCGATGCCTGCTTCCTTTACCAGCTTATGCACGCATTTGATCATATTTAATGCAGAGCCGCTGAGGATACCGTTGGATTCATATTTATCGCCTGCAAGATGGTGCGGGTAGGGGCCGGAGACAGTTTCTGTAACTGCATCGGTAATAACAAACAGCCTTTCTCCCATGATTTTTTTGGCGATGCGGATAGCTGCAAAATCAACATGGTGGCCATCTGGAACAAGACTTGCTTTTACTTTTGAATGATTGAAAATGGCGCCCACCATTCCCGGCGCCCTGTGTTGCAGGGGGCTCATGGCATTGTACAGGTGGGTGGCCGCTCCAATGCCTCCATCAAAGGCCCGCATCGCTTCGGCATAGCTCGCATTGCTATGCCCGGCCGAAACGATTACACCATAGGATTGTATCAGTTCAATAACTTCTTTGCTGCAAACCTCGGGTGCCAGCGTAATCATGGTTATAACACCCTTGCCGTAATCCAGTAATTTTTCTGCTTCTTCAAGACTGGGCGAATGAATAAAAGATTCAAGATGTGCCCCCTTTCTGGAAGGATGAATCCAGGGACCTTCTATATGCAAGCCCATACAACCTTTGCCACCTTCTTCCCAATATTTTTTTACTGCATCAATACAGGCAAAAAAAACCTCCATCGAATTGGTAGCTACCGTGGGCTGAAAATATGCCGCACCACCTTCGGAACAATATTGATAAAGCAAATGCAGAGAAGCAGCTTCCGGATAAACAGCCAGTAATTTCCCGTAAGCACCGTAAATCTGTATGTCTGCAAATGCAGGTGCCAGTATATATGCTTTAACAGGATTGTGTACAGCAGCATCAGTAGCTGAAAGGATGGATACAATCTTTCCTTCAGAAACCTTTACAGCCTTGTTTTCCAGCCATTCTGTGCCGGTAAATATTTTTTCTGCCTGAATAAAGCCACTTGTTTTATTCGCCATCAGGAGGAACAATTTTAAAATGGTCGCCATCTTTCCAGAAAGGAAATTTATTCCTTATTTCTTCCAGGGGCTCTTTTTCCAGTACAATGCTGTAAACGTCTTCCTCTTTGGCTTTCTGGTAAAGTATATTGCCCAATGGATCTATGACCATGCTTTCGCCGCTATGGTATACCTTGTTGCCATCATCGCCCACCCTGTTCACGCCTATTACATAGCACTGGTTTTCGATGGCCCTTGCCTGCAGCAATGTTTTCCATGCCTGTACCCTTCTTTCGGGCCAGTTGGCTACATACAATAAGACATCGTATTCGGGTCGCTCCTGCGTTTGCTGCCTTACCCATACAGGAAAACGGAGATCATAACATACCTGTAAATTAATTTTCCAGCCCTTAACCTGCGCAATCAGCCTTTTATGGCCCGCAGTATAAAACCGGTCCTCTCCCGCAAAAGCAAACAGGTGGCGCTTGTCATAATATCCCAGTCTGCCATCGGGCTGCACCCAGACAAGCCGGTTAAAAAAGTTTTCATTCTCCTTAATAATAACAGATCCCGTTAAAATTATTTTTTTGGCAGCAGCAATTTTCTTCATCCACCCAACCGTTGTCCCTTCCATGGTTTCGGCCAGTTTTGCGGGCTGCATGCTGAATCCCGTACTGAACATTTCGGGCAATACCACTACTTCTGTTTTTTCCCGGATACCCATTATTTTTCTTTCAAGCATGGAAAGATTGGCCGGTTTGTTTTCCCAGAAAAGTTCCGTTTGTATTAAGCTAAAACTTAGTGCAGGCATCTTTAGTGATTCTGATAAATCCGGTAGCAAGTTACAATAATCGGCAGGTAAATACCCGCTTAATTCCTGTTTCGCAGCTTACCGATAACGGCCTGTACCAACGGTCCTTCAAAGCCCCTCTGTAAAAGAAAAGCCCTTGTTTTTGCTTCCCTGTTCAAGTGCTGTTCTGTTTTCAGGCTTTTCCATTTCACTTCTGCCAGTTTTTGTACCGTTTCTTCATAAGCGGTTTCATCCAGTTCTTTTAACCCCCTTTTAATGTTTTGTTCGCTTACCTTTTTTTGCCGCAATGCATATACAATGCGGATCTTACCCCATTTTTTCTGTCTGAAATGCCCGCCCGCAAACTGTATGGCAAAGCGCTCTTCGTTCAAATAATCCTCTTCAATTAACCTGGATAATAGTAACTCCACATCTTTTTTAAGTAAGCCCATGCCGAATAATTTTTCCCTTACTTCATAATGGCATCTTTCACTATAGCCACAATAGTGTTTGATTTTCGGATAAGCCAGATCTGGTGTCAGATTTGTTTTCAATTTTGTGGATTATTCTTCAATAGATTATCTTTGGTTACTTCCCCCCGGCAAAACTAAAGTAACCTAATCTACTTTTCATGGTTGCAGCAAAACATACCGTTTGCCTGATAGACGACGACAATATCTATCAATATACAGCAAGGGTTTTATTGGAGTCTACGGGAATGGCCGGAAATATCCAGTCGTTTTACAATGGGCTGGAAGCCATCAAATTTCTGAAAGAAGAACAGGAAAAACCGTCAGAAGCCCTTCCTGATATGATTTTTCTGGATATTAACATGCCCGTTATGAATGGCTGGGAATTTCTGGAAGAATATGGGAAATTCTCTCACCTGCTGCCCAGGCCCATTGCCTTATATGTGGTTAGTTCATCGGTTGACAGCAGCGATATACAAAAATCAAGGTCATATCAAACCGTTACCGACTACCTGGTAAAACCCGTAAACAGGAATAAATTCAGGGAACTGATTGAAAACCTGGAAAAGCCTGTTTGAAACCAATCCACAACTCATTAACATTCTGATTTTTAATGCGAATCCGGCTTATTTCTATTACGGAATATTAACATTTTAGAGTAGGTTTGTTGCGAACCTAAATTCTGCAGAATGAAATTTATTGTTTCGTCCTCTTCCCTGTTAAAACACCTGCAGCAGATCAGCGGTGTAATCAATGCCAATACGGTATTGCCGATACTGGAAGACTTTTTATTTGAAATTCAGGACAAAAAACTCAATGTAGTAGCTACCGACCTCGAAACCGTGATGCGTGTTCAGATGGATGTGGAAAGCAAGACCAATGGAAAAGTGTGTATCCCCGCAAAAATCCTGCTGGATTCTTTGAAGAATATCGCCGACCAGCCGCTTACCTTCAATATCGACAAAAATTTTGCGGTGGAAATTACCAGCGACAATGGTAAGTACAAAGTGATGGGAGAAAACCCGGATAATTTTCCGAAAGAGCCCGCGGCGGATGATACCACTGGATTTACGATGAGCAGCAACGCTTTACTGACGGGCATCAATAAAACCCTTTTTGCCTGCAGCAGTGATGACCTTCGCCCTGCGATGACAGGCGTGTTTTTTGAATTGACCAAAGACAGTGTTCAGTTTGTTGCTACAGATGCACACCGCCTGGTACGCTATAAAAGAACGGATACGAAAGCATCCAAAACAGAATCTTTTATTGTGCCCAAAAAACCATTGAACCTGCTGAAAAACGCTTTACCCGATAATGAAGATGAGCTAACCATCAGCTATAACAGCAATCATTTATTTGTAAGCCATGGTTCTACACAAATGATCTGCCGTTTGATTGATGCGCGTTTCCCTGATTATAAAGTAGTAATTCCGGCAGACAACCCTTATCGCCTGATTGTAAACAAAGCCGATTTTCAAAATGCATTGCGCCGTGTAAATGTATTCAGTAATAAAAGCACCAACCAGGTTGCTTTAAATATTACCGGAAGCGAATTACAGATGGCTGCACAGGATGTGGATTTCAGTTTTGAAGGGAATGAACGCATGAACTGCCAGTACGACGGCGAAGACCTGCAGATTGCTTTCAACGCCAAATTCCTGATTGAAATGCTGAATGCCGCCGATACGGATGATGTACGCCTCGAATTATCAACACCCACCAAAGCAGGATTGATCAAACCAACAGAACAGGCCGAGGGAGAAGACCTGCTGATGCTGGTAATGCCACTGATGCTGAACAACTAACCCAAGGATCAATACAAGAAAACCCCCTGATATTTTCAGGGGGTTTTTGTTTGCTTATCCCTGACCCCGTCATGGCTTTAGTTGTTTTGTGTAAACAGCTTCGGTACCGCAAAGTGAAGGGAATCAATTTTGTTTGTACATTGAAGCACAAATAAGATTGCCCCATGATTGAAAACATCATCAATTATTTCGAACATATTCCCAGCCTGCACCGTGCCCTCATACTCGCAGGTGGTATTAGTTTTTTCTGGCTGGCAGAAACAGCGATTCCCTTATTCCAGTTTAAATACCATAAATGGAGGCATGCAGGCGTAAATATATTTTTCACATTTACGACCATTCTCATCAATTTCTCTTTTGCACTGGGGCTGGTAAAAATCAGCGATTGGGCAGTAGCAAAAAAATTCGGGTTATTGCAACTCACAGACCTGCCCCTGTGGTTACTGATGCTGGGAGGCTTGCTGCTGCTGGATCTGGTGGGGGCTTATTCTATACATTTTATTGAACACAAAATAAAATGGATGTGGAAATTTCACATGGTGCACCATGCCGATACACATGTAGATACCACTACTGCAAACAGGCACCATCCCGGTGAAAGCGTTTTCAGGGCTGTGTTTACCATGATTGGCATCATCGTTTGCGGAGCACCCATGTGGCTGGTAATGATGTACCAGAGCCTGAGTGTTGTGCTTACACAGTTTAACCATGCCAATATTCGTTTACCGCTATGGCTCGACAATGCTTTAAGCTGGGTAATTGTTTCTCCCAATATGCATAAAGTGCACCACCACTACATGCGTCCGCAAACAGACAGCAATTATGGGAATATATTTTCAGTATGGGACAGGTTATTTGGCACATTCAATGATACACCCGTTGAAACCATTGTGTTTGGACTGGATGTATTGGATGGTTCTAAAGACGAAAAACTTAACTTCCAATTAGGCGTTCCGTTCAACAAAGAAATTAAAACGGATTACTGATGGGTATGCGGGAAT
>JBDKLG010000225.1:0-16565 GCA_039795695.1 Bacteroidota bacterium | reverse complement strand
CCAGCGGTAGCCATTGGCTAAAATGGCGGTATCTACTTTACCATACTCCCATTCTGCCTGAGTCATGCCCAGCGGTTTCCAGATATTTTTGGCGATGTATTCACTATAAGGTATGCCTGTTATTTTTTTAATGATATAACCCAGCATGGCAAATCCGAGATTACTGTATTCATAGGCTAGTCCGGGGTCATTGGAAAAACTGATGCCTTTTTTAATCAGGGCTATTAAATCAGCATCCGTATCAGCCAATTGCCTGTCCCCCCATGGGTTGTCTTCAGGAAACCCCGCTGAATGGGTTAATAAATTTCTAACGGTAATCTCAGGAGCATCTGTTGTTAGTTTCTGCCCGCTCATTTCGGGAATATATAAATAAACCGGGTCATCCAGTTTCAGTTTTCCTTCATCTCTTAATTTTAAGATTGCCATTGCCGTAAAGCTCTTACTCATAGATGCAATGCGAAACATGGATTCTGGGCCTGCGGGAATTTTATGTTCCAGGTCTGCATATCCACCACTTCCTTTGTGAATGAGTTTGCCATCTAACATGATTCCGAAAGAATAGCCAGGAAAATGGTTTTTTTCTGCGTATTCGCTGTACATTTTTTCAATAACCGGATACAGTGCTGCTATGTTTTTTAAACGGTTTGCATCGGCAAATACGGGTGGGCTGTAAGCCGCATTGGGGTTATTATTTGTCGCTTTTTTTTGTGCCAACCCGGCTATAAAAAAGGCCAGCAGGGTTGTCATTAAAATAAATTGTTTTTTCATACTTTTTTTTTCTCCGTAAAAGCCGGAATTGTATTGAGCGTTTTAATAGAACAAAAATCTATGGTTTCATCTCCACAAAGAACAGGATTGCCTGAACGATGGTTTTGGGTTATTAAAATTTTATCCTGCCCCTTTCTTCAACCTGTTACATTTAATATGTTGAAGTATATGGTCTTTCTGATCAAATGTCCTATTGGCCAACAGAATTAATATTGCAGTAATTTCTGAATAAATGCTCCCAGTCTTTTTTTCGCCATAAAATTTTCTTCCAGCTCGGTATTAAAAGGAATGGGCGTATCCAATGATGCACATCGCATAACAGGTGCATCAAGCAATTCAAAACAATGTTCACTAATCCAGGCACTGATTTCTCCTCCAAAGCCCCCCGTCAAACTTGCTTCATGCAGTACCAGTACTTTACCTGTTTTTGCAACAGCTTCTTTGATGGCGTTGTAATCCAATGGCAGTAAGGTTCTCAGGTCAATAATATGCAATGATGTTTCCGGGTTTTGCAACTGGTATTCCAAAGCCCAGTGAACACCCGCACCATAAGTTATCACAGTAAGGTCATCCCCTTCTTTGGCAATAGCTGCTTTACCTATTTGCACTTCATAATATGCTTCTGCAACAGTGCCGGTAATACTTCTGTATAGCGCCTTGTGTTCAAAATACATTACCGGGTTAGGGTCATTAATGGCTGCAATCAATAAGCCTTTTGCATCTGCCGGTGTTGCGGGATACACCAGTTTCAATCCGGGCACTTGTGTAAACCAGGCTTCTGTTGTTTGTGAATGAAAGGGGCCTGCTCCCACACCTCCACCTGATGGCATACGGATAACTACGTTGGCATGCTGTCCCCAACGGTAATGCAGTTTGGCCAGGTTATTGACTATCTGGTTAAAACCAACCGTAACGAAATCGGAGAACTGCATTTCCATTACTGATTTAAATCCTTCCAAACTCAATCCCAGTGCAGCTCCTACAATCGCACTTTCACAAAGGGGTGTATTGCGTACACGCTCTTTTCCAAACTGTTCCACAAAGCCTTCCGTGATTTTAAAAGCACCGCCATATGCTGCAATATCCTGCCCCATCAGGATGAGGTTGGGATGCGCCACCATACTTTGGCGAAGTGCGTCCTGTATGGCATCTACGAAACGTGTGCCGGGAGTAAGCACAAGGGAGTCGGTATTGGACGGCAATAATATTTCGGGTTCCGTTCTTTGTGCATACACATCATTCAGTTCCTCGGCACTATCTACCAGCATCTCACCTGCTTCATAGGCAATTTTTAACTCAGTTTCTATCAATTCCCTGAATTCATTCCTGGTATCTGCTACCTGCATCTCGGTGAGCAGATTGTTTTCAGTGAGAAACTGTTCATAATTTTTAATCGGGTCTTTTCTACCCCATTCTTCAAACAATTCTTTGGGAACATATTTGGTACCGCTGGCTTCTTCGTGTCCACGCATGCGGAATGTCATACATTCAATTAAATAGGGGCGATTGTTTTCAATGCAATATTCTCTCACACCCCTGATGGTATCGTATACGGTAAGTATATTGTTTCCGTCGATGCGGATGCCTTCCATGCCATAGCTTTTGGCTTTGTCGACAAGACTTTCACAGCGGTATTGTTCGTTTACCGGTGTACTTAATCCATAGCCATTGTTTTCAATAACAAAAATTACAGGCAGATCCCATACCGATGCTACATTCAGCGCTTCATGAAAATCTCCCTCACTGGTTCCGCCATCGCCACTGAAAGCCAGTGAAACTTTTTTTTCTTTTCGCAGCTGATAGGCCAATGCTACGCCATCAGCAATCGCAAGCTGGGGACCAAGATGAGAAATCATGCCACAGATATGATGTTCTTTTGAACCAAAATGAAAACTTCTTTCGCGGCCCTTACTATAGCCTTCTTTGTTTCCCTGCCACTGCATGAATAGTTTGTGCAAAGGCATATTACGCACAGTAAATACCCCTAAATTTCTGTGCAGGGGCATGATCCATTCATCATTTTGCAATGCCATTGTTGCACCAACAGAAATGGCTTCCTGGCCAATACCACTAAACCATTTACTTATTTTACCCTGCCTCAGCAATACCAGCATTTTTTCTTCAATCATGCGTGGCAATAAAAGGTTTCTGTAAATATGCAGGAGCTCTTCTTTAGAAAATTTTTGTGTGTAAAATTCCATTACTGCTTTTAATTAACTCTCCCGAAGTTAGTTTTATTTGAGTAGGGTAAAAACTAAATAGCACAAAAAAGCCACCCTGCTAAAGGGTGGCCTTACCTATTTGATAAGTGGCTATTTATTTGTTACTGTTCAGTTTACTTAATAAACGCAGTATTTCCATATACAGCCAAACAAGTGTTACCAGTAAAGCAAAAGCACCATACCATTCCATGAATTTAGGAGCACCTCTTTCGGCACCCTGCTCAATCATATCGAAATCCATCAGCAGGCTCAAAGCTGCTACTGCTACAATTACCAGGCTAATGCCAATGCTTAAAGGGCTGCTATCGTTCATGAAACTTACATTCACCCCAAAAAAGCCAAGTAGCATGGTAATGAGGTAAAAAAGGCCAATTCCCAGGATGGATGCCATCATTACAGAACGGAATTTCTCAGTTACCTTGATTATGCGGAAATTATATAAAAGAAACATAGCGATGGCAACTCCAAAAGTGAGGCCCACTGCCTGCATGATCAAGCCGGGATACTTGGTTGCAAATGCTGCATTTAAAATGGCAGAAATACCTCCTATAAACAGGCCTTCCAATAGCCCATAGAGTGGCGCAATATAAGGGGCCCAATTGGGTTTGAAAGATATTGCCAAAGCTGCAATCAAGCCGCCGAAAATACCCACCATCATTAAAGTTTGCACCAGACCTACCTGCTGCTCCTGAAACAAATGCCAGGAATATCCCGCACCTGCCATTACCATCAGCATCAGGAATCCGAATTTGTTGATCGTTCCTCTCACACTCATAATGCCCAGGTTATTGGCTTCCAGGGTCATACTCTTGTCGAACATTTTCTGAGAAAGTGTTGGGTTACTTGACTTTAACATTGCCATAATTAAAAATTTTATTAAGTACAAATATAAGGAAAGCTGTTTGCTTTGGCTCGCGGGTTTATTTAAGAAAAGGCTAAATTTTACCGGGGAGAAAATAGCGGTTGAAATCCGGTAATACCGGGGCTTTTATTGGTCAGACACCATCAACCACAGTTTAGAGGTTTTTAGTTCAATTTCTTCAATCCGGGATACCTGTCCACCGTTTCAAAAATATAGTCGGGATTTTTTTTGAGCAGCCGGATGAACCTGGCCAGGGAATCTGCATCTGCAGGGCGCCGGAACATTCTGTCGTGGGATAAAATGACCAGGTGCTTAAGGGTATGTGTTTCATTTTTTGCAAAAGCACTATCAACCAGGTTGGCCATTTGCTGTGGCGTTTGAACGGGACGGGCCGATTTGTGGTTAAAGCCCCATTCGAGGTCCCAGCCAATTACGTTGAAACCTGCACTATCCAGTAAATGGGCCACCTGGGATGCCAGGGTGGTTGTTTTGATGTCTCCCTCCCTTACCCATGACCTGTTTCCGGGTAAACGGATTATTTTGAAAGGTACCTGCAATAGTTCCTGTGTTTGTGTAAAATCCAGGAATGCACTATCTGCAAAATGATAAAAATGCAGGTATTTGTTTTTGGCATGAGAGAAGCTATGATTGGCGAGCAATGATTGCGGATAGCCATTGCGTATGGTATCTACTATTTTTTTTCCGTCAGACTTTTGCAGGGAATGGATTCCCACCATAAAAAAACTGGCTTTGACCCCCTCATTACGGCATAGGTTAAAGCAGGTCATCGTGCCTCTTTGAGGGCCGTCATCAAAGGTTAAATAGATGTACTTTTTTGTGCTGTCATATACCATGGGTGGCCGGTTAAACCGGCTGGTATCGGACATTCCGCCGCCTGAAACAGCTTTCCCCGAATCGTCGTTTCGGGCAATTTTAGCATCAGAAAGCGAGCTGCAGGCCGTTATCAACGAAAAAAGGATGAAAAAACGGATTTGCAACATAAAACTGATTTTAGGCGGCTGGTTTGCAAGAGCGCGCAAAGATAGTTAATGGCCTGCGATATGGCCATTCATGAAACAAATAGTTTAAAAAATCTATGGCCAAACTGATAAAAATCAGTACTCAAGATGGCTTCTGTTGCTTATCTTCGCGAACACTTATCAAATTATAATATCATTCTTCGATGGCTAACAAAGATGAACTTCTCCAGGACGTAGTAATCAAATTTGCAGGTGATAGTGGTGACGGTATGCAGCTGACCGGACAACAGTTTACCAATAATACGGCAATGCTGGGTATTGACCTGGCAACTTTTCCCGATTTCCCGGCCGAAATCCGTGCCCCAATCGGTACCGTGCCCGGCGTGAGTGGGTTTCAGTTGCATTTTTCTTCTAACAAGGTATTTACCCCGGGAGATATTGCCGATGTGCTGGTTGCCATGAATGCAGCTGCGCTGAAAGTAAACCTGAAAGCCCTCAAAGCCGGAGGAAAGATTATTGTGAATATTGAAGGGTTTGATGCAAAAAATCTTCGATTGGCCAATTATCCTGATGGTGTAAACCCTCTGGAAGATGGCAGCCTGGACAATTATGAAGTAATTAAAATAGATGTTACCAAACTTACCCGAGAGTCGCTGAAAGATTTTACTGAACTGGGTGTAAAAGAGAGGGACCGGGCCAAAAATATGTTTGTGCTTGGTTATATCTATTGGATGTATAACAGAAACCTGGACACTACCATCGATTTCTTGCAGGAAAAATTTGGCAAAAAACCAACCATCCTCGACAGCAATATCAAAGTTTTACAGGCAGGTTATAATTACGGCGATACAACTGAAACATTTACTACACGCTATAAAGTGGAAAAAGCCAAAATGGCTCCCGGTGTTTATCGAAGCATTATGGGAAACCAGGCTTTGTCATTGGGTTTGGTAGCAGCAGCTGAGAAAAGCGGATTACCTATTTTTCTTGGTGCCTACCCTATTACACCGGCGTCGGATATCTTACACGAATTAAGTAAATACAAAAGTTTTGGTATCAAGACTTTTCAGGCCGAGGATGAGATTGCAGCCATTGCATCAGCAATCGGCGCAAGTTATGGGGGTGCGTTGGGTGTAACAGCAACTTCCGGTCCCGGTATGGCATTGAAAGCTGAAGCGATGGGACTTGCCGTAATGCTGGAAATCCCTTTGCTGGTCATCAATATTCAAAGAGGCGGCCCTTCAACAGGTTTGCCAACTAAAACCGAGCAGAGTGACCTGATGCAGGCATACCATGGAAGAAACGGTGAATGCCCGATGCCGATATTGGCCTCTTCAACACCAAGTGATTGTTTTGATGTTGCTTTTGAAGCGGCAAGAATTTGTGTGGAACATATGACACCTGTTGTTTTATTAAGCGATGGATATATTGCGAATGGTGCCGAGCCCTGGAAATTTCCTGCTTCAAAAGATTTGTCGGCCATTACTGTAAAATTCAAAGAAGGGTTGGCAGATGATGAACCCAAATTCCAGCCATACAGAAGAGACGAAAAACTTGCCAGGCCCTGGGCTATTCCGGGAACTGCAGGACTGGAACACCGTATCGGTGGTTTAGAGAAACAGGATGTAACTGGTAATATTAATTATGAACCCGAGAACCACCAGCATATGGTGAATGTTCGCCAGGCCAAAGTAGATAAGCTTGCCGATTATATTCCTTTGCAAAAAATTGACAGTGGAAAAGAAAAAGGCAGGGTATTGGTACTGGGATGGGGCTCTACTTATGGTGCCATCAAGAGTGCAGTATTACAATTGCAGGCAGAAGGCCATGAAGTGAGTCATGCGCATATCCGCTACCTCCGCCCATTCCCCAAGAACCTGGGCGATATCATCAAGAACTTTGACAAAATATTGGTTCCCGAAATCAATAACGGACAGCTTGTGAAAATCATCCGTGATCAATACATGGTTGATGCCCTGCCTTACAATAAAGTAATGGGTATTCCGATTACCAAGGGAGAGCTGGTGGATATTATTAAGAAGATGTTGTAGCAGCTGTCAGCTGCAGGGTTTGCTTGAATTCTGTTCAAAATTCTTAACCTGTTTTTATACAGTTATCGCTGCCGGCTAAAAACCGGCAGCTCATAGCCCTCCTTATGAATATCGAACAGCTCCGGGAATATTGTTTGCAGAAACCTGGCACAGAAGAAACCCTGCCTTTCGGTCCTGACACCCTGGTGTTCAAAGTAAATGGAAAAGCATTTCTCCTAACAGGTTTTGACAGCCATCCTTTGCGCTTTAACGTAAAATGCGATCCCGACTATGCGGTAGAACTGAGAGAAAACTATCCTGAAAATATACTGCCGGGATATCACATGAACAAAAAGCATTGGAATACCATTATCCTTAACAGCGGGATTCCAAAAAAACTGGCAACATCCCTGATTGATCATTCCTATGACCTGGTGAAAGCAAAGAAAAAGAATTGACGGCCTTTTGAGGTCAAATTATTTGGGCGTAGACTTTTTTGAAAATTTCATTTTCCGTAATAAATGCAAATATCTTTTAACCCGCATTCTGCACATTTCGGGTTTCTGGCCAGGCAGGTATACCTTCCGTGTAAAATCAAAAAATGGTGTGCTTTGTGAACCAATTCAGTTGGGATGTATTTGACCAATTCTTTTTCAACTGCCAGCGGTGTTGATGCTTTGGGGCTAACCAAACCCAATCTTTTGCTAACCCTGAAAACATGTGTATCCACAGCCATATTGGGTTGCCGGTCAATCACACTGGTTATTACATTGGCTGTTTTTCTGCCAACACCCGGAAGTTGTACAAGTTCTTCTACCTTCATCGGAACCCTGCTTCCAAACTTTTCGGTTAGCAAACCTGCCATACTAATCAGATGTTTGGTTTTATTATTGGGATAGGAAATACTCCTGATGAGTGGAAATAAATCATCAAAACCCGCTTTGGCCATTTTTTCCGGGGTAGGGTATTGCGCAAAAATAGCCGGTGTGGTAAGGTTTACACGCTTATCGGTGCATTGAGCAGAAAGTATCACAGCAACCAGGAGCTGAAATGGGTTGTCGAAAATCAATTCTGTTTCCGCATCGGGTATATGGGTTTGAAAATAATCGAGTGCGAAATCGTAGCGTTGTTTTTTTGTCATTGGGTGTAAAGATATCCCATAATATTATTCACTGCAGATTCTCGGATTAGCAGGAAGACCGTGTAAACCCTATGAATACCCGAAAAGAAAAGATGAAAAAATTTAATACTGGTGAAAACTATCCCCAATAAATTTTAATGCATCTGTAATACCGGTTCGCCAGTAAGTCCAGGTATGACCTCCATCTCTTACCCTGTACTCATGTGGTACTCTTTTTTCTGTAAGGGCTATATGTAACAGACAGTTTCCTTTGGTAAGAAAATCATCATCCCCGCAATCAATCCAATAGCGGACTTTTTTTAATTCGTCGGCCGACTTGCTCTCTACCAGTTTTAAAATAGAATTATCGTACCAGGCTTTTGTTAACCTGTCTTTCCCTTTCAGGTCCCTGCCAAACAGGGGGCCGAATGTATTATTCCAGCTGAAATCCGGAGCTGTAACTGCGGCAGAATCGTCTAATACAGCCGCACTGAATGGGGCAGCAGCGGCAAAAAGCTGTGGATATTTCAGGGAATAAATTAAAGTACCATAACCACCCATTGAGAGCCCCGCAATACCCCTGAATTTTTTTTCTGCTTTTATCCTGAATGTTTTTTCTACCGTCGGCATGAATTCTTTGATAAAAAAGTCTTCGTATTTTTCTTTTCCATCGTAGGAGTTGATGTAGAAACTGGAATCCCCATTTGGCATGATGATAATCATTGGCGGGATGGTTCCTTCTGCAATGGCTTTATCCGCATAGCGGTTAACTTCTCCAAATTGGAGCCAGCCGGTATTATCATCTGTATATCCGTGTAATAAATAAACCACCGGATAAGTTCTGCTGGATGTTTCATAGTCTGCCGGCAGATAGGTTGTATAAGCTACCTCTTTACCTAATACGGTGCTTTTGATGACTGTTCTTTCGATTACTTTACCATTGTGCTGTGCCATTGCTGAAATAGTAAAGCAGCAGCAAACAAAGAAAATCATGGCTTTTAATAGGGAAGCTTTCATATACACTTATTTAGTATCCTAAATGTAAATGAAAAGAAGCAACTTAAAACCTGAAAAAGGGTGCATTAATTGTTTTTTCTTTCCTGGCTCGCCGCATATTTCATGATGGTTTTGAGCGTTTTTTTGGAGGGGGCGCTTAGCTTTAGCTTATTAAGCTGGGAAATGGTGCGACTCAATACCTGGAGCCTGTTCCTCAGTTCCAAATCGTTTTCCAAAGCCATTTCAATAGCTTCAGACATCTTAGGTGAACAGTCCTTGTATAAATATTGGATTAAATCCTCTTCTTTGATTTTTTTCATATACAGATAACCACTTAAAATAAGAGGATACGGCGTTTTACTAAAACGGTAAATGAAAAAGAATATTGTTGGAAATCTGCGGAAAAGCCCTAAAATGGGGTGAACGTATTTGGAGGAATTTTATTTTTTAACCATCGAAGAATCTTCCATGATGTAAATGTCTTCCCCGTCTTTTTTCATCAAATAATGCTCTCTGGCAAACTTTTCCAGTGCAGCGGGGTTGTTTTTCAGGTCAAAAAGCTCCTGCCTGGTTTTTTCTATTTCGTGTACGTAAAACTGTTTTTTTGTTTCCAGTTTCTTTAACTCCTCTCTTCTCTCTTTCTGTTGAAAATAATCGCGCTGGTCAAAAAACAACATCCATACCAAAAAGAACACAGTTACTACTAAGTATTTATTGGTTAAAATAGCAGCTGTTTTCTTCATAAATCCGGAGATAAAGGGTGTTGATTTGCGTAAAAATAGAAATAAACTATTTCTTTATGGTGCTAAACTAATCAACAGGTGTGAAGAAAGCTTCTTGCTGTAAGCTGCCAGCCGGAACAATATTTTAAATTGCTGATGCCGGCAGCTTACAACTTGCAGCCTGTAAATTATTTAGACCCAAACTTTATCTTTCCTTTTGGATAAACAGCGGTACTGCCCAGCATTTCCTCAATACGAATCAACTGGTTGTATTTGGCAATCCTGTCGGTACGTGATGCAGAGCCGGTCTTAATTTGTCCGCAGTTTAATGCAACAGCCAGATCAGCAATAGTGGTATCTTCTGTTTCGCCGCTTCTATGGCTCATGATGGTATTGTAACCATTGTGCTGTGCCAGTGTTACTGCATTGATGGTCTCTGTTAAAGTACCAATCTGGTTTACCTTAACCAGTAATCCATTGGCAATGCCTTTGTCGATACCTGTTTGTAAGCGGTTTACATTGGTAACAAACAGGTCATCGCCTACCAGCTGGCATTTACTGCCAACGGCCTGTGTAAGGGCTTTCCAGCCATTCCAGTCATCTTCTGCCATACCGTCTTCAATAGATGCAATGGGGTATTGTTTTACCCATTTTTCCCAGAATTTAACCAGTTCATCGCTGCTCACCACTTTACCGCTGCTCTTATGGAATACATATTTCTTTTTCTTGGCATCCCATAATTCACTGTTGGCAGCATCCATGGCAATCACGATTTGTGAGCCTGTTTTATATCCGGCCGCACCAATGGCTTCCAATACTGTTTCAATGGCTTCTTCGTTGCTTTGGATATTTGGGGCAAATCCGCCTTCATCGCCCACATTGGTACTGAATCCTTTTTTCTTTAATACACTTTTCAATACATGAAAAATTTCCACACCCCAGCGCAAGCCTTCACTGAAAGAAGCGGCACCAACCGGCATGATCATAAATTCCTGGAAATCGATCTTATTGTCGGCATGCGCACCCCCATTCAGGATATTCATCATGGGCATCGGCAATGTTTTGGCATTGGTTCCGCCAATATACCTGAACAAAGGAAGCGCTGCTTCTTCGGCTGCGGCTTTGGCTACAGCCATACTTACAGCGAGGATTGCGTTGGCACCCAATTTGGTTTTATTGGGTGTGCCATCCAGTTCAATCATGGTTTCATCAATAGCAGCCTGCTGTGCCACATCATACCCGATTATGGATTCTGCGATGATATCGTTTACATTTTTAACTGCTTTTAAAACGCCTTTACCGGCATATTTCTTTTTGTCGTTGTCTCTCAATTCGGCTGCTTCGTGGATGCCGGTACTGGCTCCGCTTGGAACAGCTGCACGGCCTAAAGCGCCATCATCGGTAACCACATCTACCTCAACTGTGGGATTACCGCGACTGTCTAAAATCTGTCTTGCATGTACTTCAATAATGTAACTCATGATTGCTTGCTTGTTTGGTTATACGATAGTGATTGATACCTGTTTGTTGAATGGAGCCGCAATTTAAGCATTTACGGGCTTTTATTTTTTGAAATCGTTCCAGGAAGCAATGGTTTTGCGCATAAAAACCTCATCACAGCCTTTTTGCACATAGTCTTTCAGTATGCCTACCACTTCATATCCAAGTTTTTTATAGAGCTTTTGCGCCCCTCTATTAAAAGATGAAGCACAGATAAAAACATTCGGACTATCGCTGAAAATCAATGTTTCTGCGTATTTGATGGCTGCTTCTCCCAGCCCATGCCCTCGCATGGATTCTTTAATAACGATCGTTTGTATGTATCCGGTGAAGCTTCCTTTCAGTTTCAGCATCATAAATCCAATGGGTTCATTCTCCTGCTTCAGTATAAATACTTCACTCAACGAATCCTGTAATAATTGCAGGGATGCGTCATAACCCCGCTGCAGGGTAATCCAGGGTTCATTTGCAATCATCAGATTAGCACACCAGGCCAATTCTGCCTGTTCAACTGTTTTAGTTATTGAAATTTTGTCTGGTATTCCCGGTAACATTTGCATCAGCTGTGAAATTTATTTTAAGTGGCTCAGGCAATTGATTGTACTTAAACGGGGTCCTGCTAAACCCTACTATTTAATCGACTGTCAGGTTTTTGAAAACTTCTTCCAGGCTAAATTGTTCTGTTTGCAGTGAAATGATATTGAGGTTATTTTCTATTGCAAGGTTTAACAGTTCTTTCTTAACCGTATCCGGCTGGGTGGTTTCCAGTTTCCAATTGATCTGTTGTTCAGGCAGGTTGCCGCTTTCCGACCGGCTATAACCGACAACCGATGAAAGCTTTTGTAGCCATGCCGGGTTAACAGATTCTTTGAAGACCACTGTTACGATTGTGTTGTCTTTTTTCCCTTTCTGCAAAGCAGTTAAAGTATCATTGGCTACTATTCTGCCGTTATTGATGATGATTACCCGATCGCAGATGGCTTCTACTTCCTGCAGGATATGTGAGGAAAATAAAACAGTTTTGTTTTGTCCCTGCTGCCTGATTACATTTCTTATCTCTACAATCTGGTTGGGATCCAGGCCACTGGTAGGTTCATCCAGGATCAATACTTCGGGGTCATGTATCAGTGCCGCCGCCAATCCCACTCTTTGTTTGTAACCTTTCGACAGCTGGCTTATTTTCTTTTTTGCTTCCAGACCCAATCCTGTTAATCCGATTGATTTTTCTACAGCAGTTTTCACCTCAGAAATGGCATGCACACCTGCCACAAACGACAGGTATTCTCTCACATACATATCGAAGTACAAGGGGTTGGCTTCGGGCAGGTAACCGATTTTCTTTTTAATGGCAATGGGATTATCCGCTACATCTATGCCGCAGATCAATGCCGATCCGGCATCTGCCTGCAGGTATCCCGTTAGTATTTTCATGGTTGTGCTTTTGCCCGCACCGTTTGGTCCGAGAAAGCCAACGATCTCTCCTTTTTTAACTTCAAAAGAAGCATGGTTCACTGCTTTTTGCTCTCCGTAAATTTTAACCAGTTCTTTTACCTGAATGGACATGCTTGGTTCTTTGCAGCAAATTTACCTTAATGCAGGGAAAATCCGGAAAGGTTTATTGGTTAAGGCTTTGGTAAGATTGGGAAAACAAGCCCCGGTACCGGGAACTGGTGCGGCTAATTCGTTCATCCCATAACAGCTAATCAATAATTTCTGCGGAACTTTCCGGCAAATGGTCGTATTCACCTTTCAAAGCATACCATCCAAAAATGACCATCCCCATTGCAATGGGTATGAATACCACAACAAATACACCCCATTGGATTTTGGTGTCGATGATGGGTTTCTTGGCTATTTCTGCCGCTGCCGTTTTGATTAAATAATAGACGGCAAGGGGGCCAAGCAGTATCCAGATAATGCCGGCAATTTTTTTGACTTGGTTCATATTTGTTCTTTTGTGTTAGCCTGGTATATTTTAATTATCTACTGCCGGATCTATCCTGTTATTTATGTACAGCGTCCCTATCACCAAACAAACCGATGCTATAATGATCGGATACATCAATCCCACCAGTTTATCATTCGTATAAATGGTGGTTAATAAGGTTGCAATAAAAGGTGTTAATCCGCCAAATACCCCATTACCTATATGGTAAGGCAATGACATGGACGTATATCGAATCTTGGTTGGAAACAGCTCTACCAAAAATGCTGCAATTGGTCCATATACCATGGTCACATAGAGAATCATGATGAAAACAAAGAACACCATTTTCCAATAATCGCTATTACCCACCGTTTTGGAAATAATGACCGCCGGCTTAACCGTCACTTTTCCTGCTGTTCCGTATAAGGTATCTTTTGTTGTTTCAGTTAAAATCATCCCATCGTCGTAAAAGTGTTTGCTGGCAACGGTTCTAAGCGTATCTGCCGATTTTGCAATAATCGTTCGGGTGGTTTTGATCTGTTTCAATGCAACCATTTCTGTTTTTACGGAATGATTTGTAATACTGAGCAATTGCCTGAATAAAAACTGATAGCTTACAATTGCTAAAAACATGCCCGCCAGCATAATCCATTTTCTTCCTATTTTATCACTCCAGCTGCCAAATACCACAAAGAAGGGAGTCGCAAATAAAATTGCCCAGATAATTACGGTTCGCGACTGGTCGAAATCTACCTTACATACATTTTCAATAAACGACTGTGCATAAAACTGACCGGTATACCATACAACACCCTGCCCCATTGTTGCACCAAACAGTGCCAGTAAAACCATTTTCAGGTTCGATTTATGTCCGAAACTTTCTTTCAAAGGATTGACAGACCTGGTTCCTGTTGTTTTCAGTTTTTCAAACAAAGGAGATTCCTTCATTTTTAAACGGATATAAATTGATACCACTACCAATAAAATAGATACCAGAAAAGGAATGCGCCATCCCCATTCGTTGAACTTCGCAATGGATCTGGCCTGGTCGGCATCCAAACTATGGCGCGTTAATAAGATCACACCCAGTGAAACAAATAGCCCAAGGGTAGCGGTGGTTTGTATCCAGGAAGTAAAAAAACCTCTGCGATGTTCGGGCGAATGTTCTGCCACATAAGTTGCCGCACCCCCATACTCACCACCCAGTGCAAGCCCCTGCAGCAGGCGCAAAACCAATACCAAAATGGGCGCCACATAGCCAATACTATCGTACCCCGGAATCAATCCGATTGCGAAAGTGGACCCCCCCATGATAATAAGGGTGAGGAGAAAAGTATATTTACGGCCAATCATGTCGCCCAAACGGCCAAAAACCAGTGCACCAAAGGGCCTAACGATAAAGCCTGCCGCAAAAGTTGCGAGGGTTGAAAGCAGCGCGGCTGTTGGATTTGTTTTAGGGAAAAACTGGTTGGCTAATACCGTTGCCAGGCTTCCAAAAATGTAAAAATCGTACCATTCTATCAATGTGCCCAGTGAAGAAGCACCAATTACTTTCCAGATTCCTTTTGTATCGTTCATAAGCAATAAATCGTTTTTAAACTTACAGCAATCATCCCGTATAACCAACAAATGGTTTCATGTATATTTATACCCTGATTCGAAGACCTTAACAGCCGATTGTATGTCATATCCCTACCAGATTAAATCTTTTGAAGAATACAAAGAAGTTTACCAGAAAAGCATTGAAGACCCGGGTGCATTCTGGGCTTCTGTTGCCGAAAATTTTACCTGGCGCAAAAAATGGGATATTGCACTTGACTGGAATTTCCATGAGCCCAAAGTAGAATGGTTCAAAGGGGGTAAGTTGAATATAACAGAAAACTGCCTCGACAGGCATATGGCCACTAAAGCCAACCAGCCCGCTCTTATCTGGGAGCCCAATGCAACTGATGAGCAGCACCGCATTCTTACCTATAAAAAACTACTGGAAAAAGTTTGTCTTTTTGCACATGTTTTGAAAAACAATGGCGTTAAAAAGGGCGACCGAGTTTGCATTTATATGGGCATGATTCCTGAGCTGGCCATTGCCGTTTTGGCCTGCGCCAGGATAGGAGCCATTCACAGCGTTGTTTTTGGAGGATTTTCGGCTCAAAGCATTGCCGACAGGTTATACGATGCCCGGGCCGAATTCATTGTTACCTGTGACGGGGCTTACCGCGGAGCAAAAGATATCCCTCTGAAATCTGTGATCGACGATGCATTGATTGGAAACAGGGACATAAAAAAAGTGATCGTTTGTACACGTACCCGCACGCCTGTATCCATGCTGAAAGGAAGGGATATCTGGTGGGAGGAAGAAATGAAACACGTCGAAGAACAGGGGCTCACTTTTATTGAAGCGGAGGAAATGGATGCAGAAGATCCTCTCTTCATATTGTATACTTCCGGATCTACCGGTAAACCAAAAGGTGTGGTGCATACCTGTGGTGGATATATGGTGTATACCAACTATACTTTTGTAAATGTTTTCCAATACAAAGAAGGGCAATTGCATTTTTGTACCGCTGATATCGGGTGGATTACCGGGCATAGTTATATCGTTTATGGACCATTGAGCGCCGGCGCTACTTCTCTCTTATTTGAAGGGGTTCCCACATTTCCCGATGCAGGAAGATTCTGGGACATCATCGATAAATTCAAAGTAAATATCTTTTATACAGCTCCAACAGCCATCAGAAGCCTGATGGGCTTTGGCCTGGGACCCTTACAGGACAAGCATTTGAGCTCATTGCAGGTTCTAGGTACTGTTGGCGAACCCATTAACGAAGAAGCATGGCATTGGTATGATGAGCATGTAGGAAAGAAAAAATGCCCCATCGTAGATACCTGGTGGCAAACAGAAACCGGCGGTTGCCTGATCAGTAATCTCGCAGGAATCACCCCCGCTAAGCCAAGCTGGGCAACATTGCCCATGCCGGGTTTGCAGATGGTACTGGTGGATGAAAACGGAAAAGAAATTATTGCCCAGGGCGATGAAACCATTTCCGGCAATCTCTGTATCAAAGCACCCTGGCCGGGAATATTGCGAACCACTTATGGCGACCATGAAAGATGCCGTACCAATTATTTTGCTACTTATCCCGGTATGTATTTTACCGGCGACGGTGCTTTAAAAGACAAGGATGGCTTCTTTCGTATTACCGGAAGAGTGGATGATGTACTGAATGTTAGCGGACATAGAATTGGTACAGCCGAAGTGGAAAATGCCATTAATATGCATGCCGGCGTGGTAGAAAGTGCCGTAGTAGGTTACCCGCATGATATCAAGGGACAGGGGATTTATGCTTTTGTAATTTACCAGGGTTCTCACGGACAGGATACACATGGCACGGCAGAAATGATTAGAAAGGATATCCTGCAAACAGTGACCCGCATTAT
>JBDKLG010000224.1:0-17011 GCA_039795695.1 Bacteroidota bacterium | reverse complement strand
GGCGGCACTGGGTATTTTATCGGTATGGAGTTTTTTGAAAATGGGGATTTTCTCTAAAAAAAGAAACCTGATTGCCTGCGCGCCACCTGCCGAAAAAGAAACCATGAAATTTCTTACACAGGAAGGCGTATTGGTTGAAGTGGATATTGCCAGGATTCAGCCGGGAAAAGAAAAAGCGACGAACAGGGATTTACAGGAATGGATTAAAAGATAGCAGGGCGCAGAAAGCCGGATAAAAACTCAGACACTCACTTATTATAAACTGATTCAATGAAAACCAACGATACATCCCGAAGAGAATTTATTGCCGCAGGCCTGATGGCCGGATTGGCCGTTACGGGTTGCAGCACTAAAAAAAGCCCTTTCGATCCGGCTGCAGCCGACCAGGTAATTCCTTCCGGTGAAAAAGTAAAATTGCTGTCGGTAAACGGAGAAGTAATTGAAGTAGACAAAGCTTTTTTGAAGCCTGTTCCGGAACTGCCTCCCGTTTCCAATGAACTGGCACGGCAGGGAATACCGGGAAAGAAATTTGTGATGGTGATTGACCTGGCCAGGTGTAAAAACCTGAAAAAATGCCAGTCGGCCTGCAACCACATGCACTCCATTCATCCGGGTCAAAACTGGATCAAAGTGTATCCAATGCAGGAATCAGCTACTACCGCACCTTACTGGCAGCCCACTACCTGTATGCACTGTGATGAGCCTCCCTGTGTAAAAGTTTGCCCTGTAGACGCTACTTTCAAAAGGCAGGATGGCATTGTGCTCATTGATAGTGATCGTTGCATTGGATGCAGGTTCTGCATGGCTGCCTGCCCTTATTCCACAAGGGTTTTCAATTGGGAAGAGCCCGCACTGGAAAAAGAGATTGCCGATAAACCTTATTCCTGCGAAACCAGTGTGCCGCAGAAAAAAGGAACCGTAGGTAAATGCGATTTCTGCCCCGATATGGTTAGAAAAGGAAGCCTGCCCCACTGTGTATCTGCCTGCCCCAATGGCGTTTTCATGTTTGGCGACATCAACGAAGATTCTGTAACCAATGGTGCTGAAACATTTCGCTTTAGTGAGCTCGTAAGAGACAAAGCCGGATACAGGTTGATGGAAGACCTGGGAACCAAGCCCAGTGTGTATTACCTGCCACCCGTAAACCGGAATTTCCCTTTTGAAAACAATGCGCATAAAGAAGAAACCAAATAGTTAACCCTAAATCATGTATCGTGGAAAGTTTAGCTAAACAAAAAATCATCGAAGACCTTCTTCCGCAGAAATTTGGGAAGAAGGGACAAATATGGGTTGCCGTTTTATCCCTGATCTGTTTGGTGGGTGCTTATGCTTATTACCGACAATTATCGAAGGGGCTGGTAGTTACCGCTATGCGGGATTATGTTTCCTGGGGAATTTATATTTCTAATTTCGTGTTCTTTGTGGCAATCAGCCTGGTGGGTTCCCTTATCACCGCTGTGCTTCGTTTGAGCAATGTACAATGGAGTACCCCACTTACCAGAATCGCCGAAATCATTGCGGTATCAGCCATTACATTCGCTTCCATTATCATTATTGTAGACATGGGCCGCCCCGAAAGATTCTACAACCTCTTCACCCATGGACGATTGCAGTCGCCCATTATCTGGGATGTAATAGTGATTACCACTTATTTTTTTGTGAGCATCATGCTGCTGTATTTTCCTTTATTGCCCGATCTGGCTATCATGATCAGGTTCAGGGAAAAAACCGGTAAGCAGTTTCATAAACTCTATACTTTTCTGGGATCATTCTGGAAAAACAAACCCGGGCAAATTCACATCAGCGAAAAAGCCATCAACTTATTATCCATCACAATCATCCCGGTTGCTTTTGCCATTCACACCGTTACTTCCTGGTTGTTTGCCACAACCTACCGGCCCGGATGGGATAGCACCAATTTTGGCGCCTATTTTATTTCAGGGGCATTTCTGGTGGGGGCAGGGGGCGTAGTGGTTGCCATGTATGTGTTTCGCAAAGCCTATCAGCTGGACAGGTATATTACTGATGCACATTTCGACAAAATGGGAAAAGTGCTGGTACTGCTCGCTTTGCTGTACCTGTATTTTAATGTGAACGAATTTTTGGTTCCTGCTTTTAAAATGAAAAAATCAGAGGAAGAACATTTACTGGGATTGTTTACCGGCGAATTTGCTCCCGTGTTCTGGTTCGCCATTACTACTGCCATGATTATTCCCATCATTATTCTTCTGTTTAAAAAAGGACGGAAGCCCCTGCCTGCCTTTGTTGCAGGGCTATTGGTGGTTATCGGATCCTGGTTTAAGCGCTACCTCATTGTTACACCAACCTTATTGCATCCTTTTTTACCCATGCAGGATGTGCCCGAGAGCTATCACCATTATTTTCCCAGCTGGGAAGAATGGGCCATTGCCATCGGTTCATTAGCAGGCGCTTTGCTCATAATTACCTTTTTTGCAAGAATATTCCCCATCATCCCTATTCAGGAAACCATCACAGAAACCGAAGAACATGAAAAAGCATAATCAGTTATTCTTATTGGTTGTTTTGTTGCTAAGCATCGCTTCCTATGCGCAAACTGAAAAGCCAGCATTGCTGTTAAGCCTGGGTTATTTCAACAGCAATAACCAGCACCAGTATGTAGTGGTAAAAGCGAAATCTAAGATCGACAGAAAATTTCAAATGATTAAGGGTATTGATGTGGCAGTATATATTACTGCCATTTCCCCTGAAAACCTTATTGGCAAAGGCATTACAGATGAGAAAGGAGAAATTAGCTTATTCATACCCGCATCCGCAAAATCTGAATGGAACAAATCTGCCAAACAAAGTTTTCTCCTTGTTTCCAAACCAAATAAACAGTTCAACGAAGCACAGGGTTCTTTGGATATTAGCAAGGCAAAGCTGGAGATTGATACAAGTGCCGACAAAAAAATATCTGCCAAATTACTGGAACTAAAAGATTCCGTTTGGAGCGTAGTTAAGGGTGTTGACGTAAAACTGGCCGTTAAAAGGCTGGGTGGAGATTTGAACGTAAATGAAACCCCTTCCTATACAACAGATTCTTTGGGCATGGTAGAAGCTGAATTTAAAAGAGACAGCCTGCCGGGCGATGCCAAAGGAAATCTTGTGCTGGTTGCCAAAGTAGAAGACAATGAACTTTATGGAAACCTTAGCGCAGAAAAGCAGGTTCCCTGGGGAGCTTCCTATAAATATGTTTCGCAATTCGACAGAAGAACCCTGTTTGCCAGAAGGGGGAAATCGCCTGTTTGGCTGGAGTTAATGGCTTATTCGATTGTAGTGGCTGTTTGGGGTGTGTTGATTTTCCTGGTAGGCAGAATCAGAAAGATTATTGAGCTGGGCGCTGTTTAAGCCATAGCATCGGATTATCGGCAGGTTGATTTTTTCATACAATACTATTTTTAGAACAAAGGCAATCTATTGCTGCTAAACAAACCTTGAAACGAAAAGCCTGAGCTGTTTTAACAGCAGTTATAGTTTATCATACAGGGCCCGCAGTTTCTCCCTTGTCATAATTTTTTCCCAATCCTTGCCCAAAGCGTTCTCCCATAAGGGTTTCATGCCAAGGGATACATTCATCATGGTATCAAACTGTTCTTCCGTAAGCCCTTTGCAGAGGCCCGAAGGAATATCAATTTTATTTTTTTCTACCATGTATTTGAATTCTTTTACTCCCGCAGGATAATATGCTTCAAGGTGGTTCATTACAATACAATTACCTATGCCGTGTTTGGTGCCCAAGAGGTAGCTAAGGCCATAACTTACGGCATGCGCCACACCTACCTGGGAATAGGCAATGCTCATGCCTCCTGCATAAGAAGCCATCATCAACTGGTCATCGGACTCATCATCCCATTGGTTTTTTTCAATAAACACTTTCTGGCAAAGCTGCAGGGCTTTTTCGCCATAGCTTTTACTGAATTCATTCAGGAAAGTTCCCTCCAGGCTTTCAATGCAGTGGATATAGCAATCCATTCCTGTATAAAATCGCTGGTTTGCGGGTACATTTTTGGTTAATTCCGGATCCAGTACAATCTGGTCGAAAGGGGTAAAATCACTGTTCATACCCAGTTTGCGTGTTGGCCCCATTAATACGGTTGTTCTGCTTACTTCTGCCCCCGTACCGCTTAATGTAGGTATACCAACTTTGTAAACACCGGGAACCTGAACCAGGTCCCATCCCTGGTAATCGGCAGAAGAGCCGGGATTGGTCATCATCAGAGAAACCGCTTTGGCAAGGTCCATCGCAGAGCCTCCGCCAATACCGATAACCCCGCTGATTGTACCAAACTCTTCTTTGAGTTCTTTCGCCAAAGCATCTACCTGGGCAGTTTTGGGTTCATGGCTTACATCAACCATTATTATCTTATCCTTTCCACGCAGGGGAATCCTCGAAAGCAGGGCTTTGTTTTCGAAAAAATGGTCTACCAGAAAAACCATGGGTGCATCGGCTTTTCGCTGGGGGGCCAGGATAGCATCCAGCTGGTTAAAACTGCCCCTCCCATAAACCACATAACTAACCATTTTGAAATTCCGGAAACTCATATAGCTGCCATTTCGTTATTAATAAATATTCAGTCGAATCAATTGCAAACCTACTTTAGAAAGCGTTACCGGCAAATTTCAATTATTGTTTTACAAAGAGGAAATAGATCGCCGGGATTGCTATAACTTTAGCCATAATCACCCGTCTTTCCTTACTTAAAAACTATTGCCGGTATTCATTCGGACGAAAATACCTGATGGAATCTACTATCAAATATGCTTTATCCAGATTTTTAAACCCTGAGCAGCTCATGTTTGCCGTTCAGGTACTTGCCCTGTTTATTCTTTTGGTTGTAGCAACCATTTATCTCTACCTGTTTTACCGGAAACAGGCTTTTATCTATACTTCAAGGATTTCCAAAAACCTGGAAAAGTGGATTAGCACCATTGTAATGGAAGAATCTCTCGACAATGTTGTTTTACCCAAGCGTTTTTATCATATGATGACCAATGCACTTGCGCGGCAATATGTCATTGATGAGCTCATCGGCTGTAAAAAGAACTTCTCCGGCCTCGCAGGGGAAAACATCAAGGAACTTTACCTGGAATTGGGGCTGAAAGCTGAATCTGTCAAGAAAATGAAACATGGCAATGGCTGGCATATCAAAGCAAAAGGGATACAGGAATTGTATACAATGGGTCAAACAGATATGCTTCCTGCTATTTATAAGCTAACCAATAGCAGCAATGAATTTGTACGGATGGAGGCACAAACAGCCATCATACATTTGTCAGGATTCCCCGGCCTTCGTTTTTTGGATGTCATCTCTTATCCCTTAACCGAATGGCAGCAGCTGAAACTGCTGGAGCAATTGAAACTAACCCCCATTAAAGAAGACCTTACCGGAAAAATTCCACATTGGCTTGCCTCTAAAAATGATACCGTAGTCATATTTGCCTTAAAACTGGCCGATGAATACCAGCTCTACCATTTAAAGAGCCAGGTCATTGCTTGCCTGGTGCACCCCATAGCAAGTGTGCGCAGCCAGGGCCTGAAAACACTTGTAAGAATCGCTGATGAGTCGGCCCCGTCAATATTACTGGGCTATCTGAACAAAGAGGACTATATGAATCAGGCTTATATACTTGATGCACTTCAATACCTGGCAACAGACAGGGAAAAGCCTTTTTTACTTCAATTGCTGGATTATCCGAATGAAAAAATCAAATTAAAAGCCGCCATTGTAATTGCGAAATGCTGTACAGATGGCCTGGAGATGATTAAACAAAGGGCATTGACACAACCGGTCCCTTTTGGTGAAATATTTTTACACGTTACAGAAGTGGTGAAAACATGATCTGGACAACCATCTTAAAAATATTGTTCAATTTAGTTACCTATGGTGTATTCCTGTATTCCATTCTATTGCTCTTATCGTATATCCTGATTGGCTGGTATTCGGTAGGTGAAACCAAAAAGCATATGCGGAAAAATGCTTTTACCGATTTCAGGGTTTTGGCTGCTTCCGTTCATGCACCTACCGTAAGTATTCTGGCCCCTGCTTATAATGAGGGATTGAACATCGTTGAAAATGTCCGGTCAATTTTATCCATTTTTTATGCAAACCTGGAAGTAATCATCATCAACGACGGAAGTAAAGATGACAGCCTTGACAAATTAATTGAAGCCTATGATTTGTATAAAGTCAATTATTTTATCGATGAACAGATTGCCACTAAAAAAGTAAGGGGTGTATACAAAAGCAGGAAGAGTATTTACCATAAACTGATTGTTGTTGATAAGGAAAACGGCGGTAAGGCAGATGCTTTAAATGTAGGTATCAATATTTCATCTAATCAATACCTGGTTTGCATTGACGTAGACTGCATTTTGGAGCAGGATGCATTGCTAAAAATGGTCAAGCCCTTTTTGGAAAAAACCGATAAACGGGTAATCGCAACAGGGGGTGTTGTACGCATTGCCAATTCCTGTACCATCGAGGACGGGCGTTTGATAAAAGTTGCTTTGGCAGAAGAATACCTTCCTCAAATACAGATACTGGAATACATACGTGCTTTTATTTTAGGAAGAATGGCCTGGTCAAGGCTCAATGGCCTGATGCTGATATCCGGCGCTTTTGGTGCATTTGATAAAGAGATCGCCATCAAATGCGGTGGCTATAACAGCAAAACCGTAGGGGAAGACATGGAACTGGTTGTTCGCATGAGGCGCTATATGGAAGAAAAAGGGGAGCCTTATATCGTAACCTATATTCCCGACCCTTTGTGCTGGACTGAAGCTCCGTCTACTTTTAAAATACTGGGCAGGCAGCGAAACAGGTGGATCAGGGGCACTTATGAAACATTGCAGTTTCATAAAATAATGTTCTTTAATCCGCGCTACGGCTTATTGGGTATGCTGAGCTACCCTTATTGGTTCTTTTTTGAATTATGTGCACCATTGATTGAATTTTTTGGATTTATTTTCTTTCTTTTCATGGCAGGTTTTGGATTGCTCGACTGGGGCTTTTTCTTTACCTACCTGTTGTTTATTCTTTGCTTCAGCTATTTATATTCCTGTTTTGCCATCCTGATGGAAGTGCTTACTTTTCATCAATACAAAAGGCGTATCGATATACTTCGGTTAATGCTTACCGGAATTACCGAGCCTTTTATCTACCATCCTTTTGTTGTATACAGCGCGGTAAAAGGCTTGTTTGATTTGTTCAAGAAAGAAAAAGGCTGGGGAGAAATGACCCGACAGGGATTAAGCAAAAAAACAACAAGCCCCGCTTTTCCCCAGGACCCTTCTACCATAACTCCTGCTATTACCGCAACACTGGCTGTTGCACAGGCTCCAAGCCAATATACCAACAGCGGAAAGCGCGATTCGCTGTTAGAAAAAAGAATTGTGCCTTTTTTTAGTCTATTCGTTTCTTTTATTGCCAAAGCATTTGCTGCATTCATAAAGCCGGCATTGGTTTTGGCCCTACTCATCGTTCTTCTCAGGATTGTGGAACTATCCATAAATTATGCCGCACACGGGATGCCTTTGTTTTTTATAAAAGTCGTTTTCTCAGCCCTGCTTTATGATATCCTGTTTTTTCTCAAATATGCTTCTGTCAGTTTTTTTGTCTACGCACTTTTTTATGCACTAAGCAAAAGGCTTGCCGGTATTGTATTTATTGTGCTGGCTGTTTTAACCTTATTAATACAGCTTGCTCTTTCGCAATATTTTGTAACTACTTTGGTTCCGCTGGGTGCCGACCTATGGGCTTATTCAATAGCAGATATTAACCAAACACTTGGCGCATCCGGTGCTGTTGGTTTTGCAAAGATTTTATTATTCGGGCTGGTAGTACTGGTAAGTATTCCCATGCTGGTATATTTACCCCGAAGGATAAGAATAAGGGGTGTATTTACTTTTGTTGTATTCCTGTTAATCCTGATCAGCGAGGGGGTCGATTTTACTGATTTTGTAAAAAAACATTTGCCGGGGCAGGAATACAGCAACAATTTATCACTGAATAAAGCCGCTTATTTTTTTGAAAAAAGTACCGCTTACTTCTTTCCCAACAATGAAGAAACTGATATTTATGCAAGCAACCAGCTCACAAATTCGGATAATATAAAAGAAGTGAAAGCATTTGCTTTTCCCGATGAAAAAAATTATCCTTTTTTACATACCGTTGATAGTACGGCCGATGTATTGTCTCCTTTTTTTAACAAGGACTCCCTGCCGCCTAATATGGTGATTTTACTGGTTGAGGGCCTGGGAAGGGCATTTACCAACGAAGGGGCATATCTTGGAAATTTTACGCCTTTTCTTGATTCCTTATCACAAAAGAGTTTGTACTGGGAAAATTTTTTAAGTGAGGGCGGCCGAACATTTGCCGCGCTCCCTTCGGTACTGGGTTCTTTGCCTTTTGCAAAAAACGGGTTCAATGAACTTGGTAAATCCATGCCCAGGCATTTGTCGTTAATTAATTTGCTTGCCCACAATGGCTATGGCAGTTCATTTTTTTATGGGGGCGATGCCAGGTTTGACAATATGCAGTTCTATCTGGAGAACAATCATACCGGCCGTATTTATGATGAGCGTAGCTTTTCTGCAGCTTATACAAAAATGCCGGGCGAAAACGGTTTTACCTGGGGCTATGGCGACAAAGAGCTTTTCAGAAGTTTTTTTGCTGATAAAGCAAGCAATCCCAAGCCGATGCTTAATATTTTTTTAACTGTTTCTACGCACAGTCCTTTTCTAATTAATGAGCAGGACAACTACCTGAACCGTTTTGAAAAAAGAATGAGTGATTTAAGGCTGCCCGAATACATCAAAAAGCAAAGAAGAAATTACCGGCAGCAATTTGCCAGTATTTTATATACGGATGATGCCCTGCAGGATTTTTTTGAACAGTATAAAAAAAGACCCGATTTTGCCCATACTGTTTTTATACTTACCGGCGATCATAGAATACCTGAAATTCCCATGAGCAGTAAATTAGACAGGTACCATGTTCCGTTGATCATTTATTCTCCCCTGCTGAAAAGAACTGCAAAATTTTCATCAATCTCAACTCATTTTGATATTGCTCCTACATTACTGGCATGGCTGAAAAATAGTTACGGGCTCAGTTACCCCAATATGGCAAGCTGGATGGGAACCGGCATTGATACCGCCCGGCAATTCAGAAATGTACACGCTTATCCCATTATGCAAACAAAGAATGACCTTGTCGATTTTATAAAAGGGGCTTATTTATTAAACGGAACAGATTTATACCGCATTGATCAAAATATGGATCTCTCACCGGAATCATCTGAAACCTTACAGATACAGTTAAAAAATTCCTTCAACCAGTTTTTGCAGAAAAACAGCAGGTTCGCAGCCAATCCCGCTATACTTACACCGGATAGCTTATTAAAAAAGTATGCTCCCCAATAGTATATTAATGGTGCAGGCTCTTATGATAATCATTTAAAATAGTGGTAACCATTGGTCTGTAAAAAGTCCAGAAAAAACTCTTTCGTTCCTGCGGATCCGACCGGTTGTATAAAAACCATTTGAAATAAGAAATGCCCTTCATATAGGATGATGTAAGGTCAATGGGGTTATCGCAAAAATCTCCCGAAAAATAAAAAAAACGGTAATCGCTGGCCATGTGAACCGTAACCGCTGGAAACTGGATGGGTATATTGTTTTCCCTTAAAATTTCTGCTCCATTTGCATTCACTTCCAGTTTGAATTTAGCCATTACATGGTTATAAGAACTGTCAACATCTATGATATCGAACCAAAAAGGGTATTTGATTTTTTCCGGCAAACCATAATGATTCATACCCTCGCTGGTTGCCTGAATAAAAGGAAGGCTATTGTTAAGGTGGGTCTTGTTTTCCAGTATCACAATTTTATTATCGGCATTGATAAAAACTATCCCGCTGCGCCAGAAAGGCCATTTGCCCTCATGCTGGTCGATATAATTTTTTACCAGCCATTTAGGAATCTCTTTATTTGTGGCTGTATCAAAAGAATCAAAATACCTCCCTATCCAGCCCGACCAGAAAACGCCAAAAGTATTTTCAAATTCGCGGCGGGTATGCTCATCTGTTGGCGAGCCCAGGCAATTGAATTCTGCCAATACCAGCTTGTGCTTATCTTTCATTTGCTGCAAAAAATAAACATCCTGCTTACTCAGGCCTCCATAAATGACTTTGGAAATTTCTTTATCGTCGCCCTGTTTAAGCCAGTCATTTTTATAAATGCCATAGGCGTCTGCAATATAAGCCACATCAGATGCCCTGCTCAAATCATTTAATTCATCATTATTAAATCGTTCCAGGCCCATCAATTTAAACCCCTTGTCTTTTTCCGGGAAAAAACCGAAATAGTCTCTGTCTATCTTATACAGGGATTTTTTGTTCTTGGTAAATTTTTCATGGTTCAAAACCCAGTGCAGAGAAATATGTTCCTGTCCTTTTTTAGATAAAACTGTTTTGTCAACAATAGCCACCACCAACTGGCGTTTGGGTGTTAAATACCAGCCAAGGTACATCCATAGCGGGGTAAACAACAACATGAAAAAGATGGTTGGTCCAATATTAATTCTTGTATTTTTTAAAAACGGTAAAGCCATCCAATGCTTATTTGATATTGATTACCCTTTGTATTGGGAAGATATTCGGTATTGGCCCAGCCGAAATCGGAGATTAATACAGTTTGTGGCGAAAGTTTTTTTCTGAAAAGCACAGATGCTCGATAGGATTTCATTGGAGTAGCTTCTAATTGAATAGAATTCTGCCTGTCGTCTGGTGAAATGCCATATCCTGCTGCAAGTCCGATTAAATCATCGGGGCTGGCATAATAATAACGGGCAGAAGCAGTAAAAGAAGTAGAAGCAGTTGAGGCGAAAGTACTTGGGGTGATATAGGTTCTTAACCCAAATAACCAGCTCTTTACATATTTACCCAAATACGCGGTATAAATCCAGGTGGGATCTCCGGAAAATTTCAAATACCGAAAACCAAGGTCTGCTTCAAAGCTGCCGGGCAGATTGGCATTTAAGGAAAATCCGCCCCGCCAGTTCGGAAAAACACCCACATTATCAGAAAAACCCAGATTTACATATGCATAAAATGTTTTGGAAATATGCGGATAAGCATCTACTTCGAATTGTGTACCGCTTTCCTTGAATCTGTTGGAATAGTTTACCCGGCCAATAACCGAGCCGATGCCTGTTATTCTTCGATAATCCAATGCTACCAGGTGCCAGGGTGCATCGAATTGTTTGTCAAAGGTTTCATAATCATAGCTGATGCCAAGCTGATTCAGCGAAGAAAATCCCCTGATCCTGTTCGATAAAGCCCGCGACTCCGGGTTTTTCGGATTTATCTGAATGGCTTCATGAACAGTGATGTCTGCTTCAGCATAACGTCGCATATCATTCAGGATCTTGGCTTTTTTTATCAACAGGGGCTCAGCTGCAGGATGGAATTTTAACCCCTCGGTACAAACCTGCAGTGCGGCTTCATTGTGGTTATTCCAATATTCAAGATCTGTTAATGCCGAAGATGCATCTTCATAATCCGGTGTTTTTAACAGCACACTATTGAAATAATATTTTGCGCTGTCATAATTTTTTGTCCAGGAATGAATTCTACCTAAAAAAATACGGATATCCGCATAGTCGGGGCTTATCTTTAACGCCTTGTGCAGGTATTTTTTTGCCTGTTCATAATCATTCTTTTCAAATGCTGCTTTTTTTGCTTCAATCAGCAAACCGTCTGAACTGGTGGTATCTTGTGCAAATGCGGTACCAAGCCCTGTGATAAGAAAACAGGTGCTCAAAATCAGCAGGGGAATTTTTTTTATAAACATGGTTAGAATCTGATGTGTCCGGAATTAGCCAATGGGGTCTCTCCCAAACTGATTCATTAATTTTTTTACACGTATTGCCAGTTCGTTTAAACTAAAGGGTTTGGTAATATAATCGTCGGCCCCCAATTCGAAAGCTTCCATCACAATTTTCTCCTGCTCCATTGCCGAAAGAATAATGATGGGAATTTTTCTAAGAATTTTTTGTCTCACAATAGACACTATTTCCAGCCCTGATACAAAGGGCATCATGATATCGGTGATTACCATATCGGGCTCCCTGCTTTCCATCTGCGTAACCGCTTCTCTCCCGTCGGCACATGCCATTACCTCATAGCCTTCTTTTTTAAGTTTCAGCTCAATGGTTTTTAATAACATAGGTTCATCTTCTGCCACAAGAATCTTCATATCAAATACTGTCTTTATTCTTTTTACAAAAATAGCCTATTTCAGCCGTTTGTTTTATGTTGCTCCATTATCCTGTCCCGCTCTTCTTTCAACTGATTTTCGAGGAAGGTAAAAAGCTCCAGCGCCTCTTTCAAAGTGTCTGCAAGACCCGAAACATCATTGAGTTCAACCGCTTTAAGTTCCAGTATCTTGAGCAATTGCGCCAGTTTGGCCGACTGGATCATTGAAACAGCACCTTTGATTTTATGGGCCAGTTTGCTAAAAGGAATCACCTGCTTTTCCTCGTACAGTTTTTCCAGCTCTCTTACATCCTGTGGAATATTCGTAAAGAACAGCGAAAGCACATCCAGGATTGAGTCGGTGTCGCCCAATTCTTCCAGAATAGACAAATCATACAGTTTATCCTGCTGGGGTAAAACTACCGCCTCTTTAATAGGAGCGGGGCCGGCTTCATTATATAAAACATGAACAAGCCTTTTATACAAATCATTAAAATCAAAGGGCTTGATAATAAAATCATTCATTCCCACTTCATAAGAGCGTTCCTGGTCTTCTTTTAATGCGGTAGCCGTCATGGCAATGATGGGCGTTGTGGATGTTAATGTGCGGCGGATATAGGTTGCCGCTTCGTATCCATCCATTACAGGCATCTGGAGGTCCATGATAACGAGATCACAGGGCTTTTTTTGTTCGAAAAAATCTACTGCTTCCTTGCCATTATTGGCCAGGTCAACCAAACAGCCCGCTTTTAATAAAACAAAACTGATCAAACGCTGGTTAACGAGGTTGTCTTCCACAACCAGTATTCTTTTCCCTTTTAACCGATTCAGGGTTTCCTGTTCTGAAGTAAGGTTGTCATTGATTTGCTTGATATCGAATGGGATGGTGAAAGTGAATATGGAACCTCCTCCGGGTGCATTGGTTACCGAAATATTTCCTCCCTGCATTTCAATCAAACCCTTACTGATGCTTAATCCCAGGCCGGCACCACCATATCCTCGTGAAATTTCTTTGTTGGCTTGTGCAAAACTTTCAAAAATTGTTTGCAGCTTGTCTTCGGGAATACCAACACCCGTATCCGTTAGTGTGAAAGCCAGGTTTGTTTTCCGGTCTGTTTGCGATGCAACCCTTATTTCCAAATGCACACAGCCTTTTTGTGTAAATTTTACTGCATTACCCACCAGGTTGGCCAGTATTTGCTTTAAGCGGTAAGTGTCTCCTTTTAATATTTCTGGAACATCGTTTTGAATATCGATGGAAAATTGCAGGTTTTTGTTTGCAACCTGGTGGGCAAACTGTTTCTTGATTTCTTCCAGAAGATCTGCCAAATTAAATGCAACATTATCCAGTACCAGCTTACCTGTTTTCAGGTTTGAATAATCAAGCACATTATTCACAATAACCACCAGGTTATTCAGGGCCCGGTTAATCATATTCGTGAACCCCTTCTGCTCTTCATTCAGGTTTGTTTCCAGAAGAAGTTTGGTCATACCCTGTATGCCATTCATGGGCGTACGGATCTCGTGGCTCATATTTGCCAGGAACTGTTCCTGTATCTGCCGGGCCGTTTCGGCTGTTTTAATAGCGTGTACATGTTGCTGCTTTGTAGCAATGCTGTCTGTGATATCATTGGCAATTACACAGATCCCCAGTAAAGCCTGCTCCTGGTTATAAAGCGGGTATTTATTATATAAAACTATCCTGTTTCCCAACGGAGTGCTAACCTGTTCTTCTTTTTGTATGGGGTGCTGAGAGATGTATAGTTCATCATCCTGTTTTTTAAAACGATCGGCTATTTCTTTTGTCGTTAAATCGTAATCGGTTTTATCAATCACGGTTTCTTCTGCCAGTCCAAAAAAATCTTTGAATTTTTTATTCACCATTACGTACCTGCCTTCCAGGTCTTTGATATAAATAAGTGAAGTGGAATTATTCAATATTGCTTTTAATCGGATTTCATTTTCCAGCCTGGCATTCTCAGATTTCCTGAGCGCTTCTTCTGTTTTTCTTTTTGCAGTAATATCACGGGAGAGAAATTGAAATCCAATGGGTTTATTTCCTTCAAACAGCAGAACGGAAGACTGTTCCAGAATTTTCTGTTCTCCCCCCTTGGTTAAAATAGACAGCTCACAATTAGCTGTTCTTCTTTTTTCATTGAACTGGTCTCGATAAAACTGCTCGATTTTAGCGCGTATGGCCCCCTCCAGAAATATGGAATAGGGTTTGCCAATAAGCTCTTCCTGAGAAAATCCGGTAACAGCAATTGTTTGCTGGTTGGCAAAAAGAATATTCCCCGCCAGGTCACTCGTAAACATCAGTGCCCCCGCATTTTCTATCAGGCTTCTGTATTTGCTTTCCCCGGCTATCAGTTCTTCTTCTGCTTTTTTCCTTTTCAACAAATCCCTGTTCAGCTCGTTCAACAATAACAGAACCATTAAAAACGCAATGGTTGCAAACAGGATGGCGAAAGAAGCATATTTTTCATCGGTTTTTCTGTATTCACTTATTCTATGCAAAAGAAAACGGTCTTCCATTGCAAGCATTTCATTCAGCAACTTTTTTATCTCCCGTGTAATTTGGGGACCTTCCCCTTTTTTATTGATGGCATCTGTGTTGCGTTGCGTTGCTGTTATCCTTTGTGTAAAACCTTTTTGAAACAATATTTTCTTTTCAACCAGTTCTTTTAGTTTTTGCAGATTTAGTTTTTGTTCAATACTGTCGCCGGAATTTTTCCGGAGTTCTTCTACCAATGCTGATAGTTTTTCATAAACAGGTTTCAGTTCTTTTAACCATGCTGCATCATTCGTTAACAAAAAACCCCTGCTAACAGATTCAGACTCAACCACCCAATACCGGATCGTATTTAACTGGTAAATAGTCTGGTTGGTTTTTTCTACCAGCAGATTGGTTGCTTCCTGCTGTTTTTTCTCATATACCAATACAAGACCAAAAAGTAAAAAAACCAATACCGACAGGATGATTAGTCCGGTAATTTTACGGGTCATGCTTCGGAAAACAAAGGGAAGTCCGTTATTCATATTATTTGTGCAGTTGTACCGGTGAAAACGCTACAAGTTACAAAAACTCAATGGTTTATGATTCATTTAAGCCCCCTGATCAAGAGCTGGTATTTTTATGCAGATTGGTCGTATATTCAACCAGGAAACCGATTGCTAATCTATAATTGACACCATGACTCTTTCTTATCCAGTTCGTATTGCCCTGATTGCTGCCCTTGGCGGTTTTTTATTTGGCTTTGAAACCGCGGTAATATCCGGCGCCGAAAAAACCATTCAGGGTTTATGGTCTTTAAGCAGTTTCTGGCAGGGTTTTACGGTGGCAGCCAGTTTGATTGGTACGGTTCTTGGTTCCATTATTGCCGGAAAGCCTGCACAGGCTTATGGCCGTAAGAAAGTGCTGATGGTAATTGCTGTGATGTACCTGCTTTCGGCCATTGGCTGTGCTTCTTCTTCGGTATGGCTTTTATTCATCATTTTCCGTTTTATAGGGGGTATTGCGGTAGGCGCATCTTCTGTTGTTGGACCAATGTATATTTCTGAAATTGCTCCGGCACATCTGAGGGGAAGGCTTGCCGGCTCTTTTCAGTTAAATATTGTGGCAGGAATTTTTATTGCTTACCTGACCAATTTTCTCTTTGTAGATTTTGGCGATGGGGCCTGGAGATGGATGCTGGGTATTATGGTGGTTCCCGCAGGATTGTTCTGGTTACTGGTAAGAACCATCCCTGAAAGCCCCCGCTGGCTGATTCTCAAAAATCGGGAAACCGAAGCCCTGCCTATCTTTCAGCGATTGGGTGAATTGAATATGGAAGTGGCTATTGCCGAAATAAAGGCATCGGTTACAGATAAAACGGAAAGACTTTTTCAAAAAAAATACTATAAGCCAATCTTTTTTGCAGTAATACTGGCCATGTTTAACCAGCTATCGGGTATCAATGCAATCATCTATTATGCTCCCCGCATTTTCGAAATGGCTGGATTTGACAAAGCCCATGCCTACCTGCAACCCGTATATATCGGGGCAGCCAATTTATTTTTCACCCTGCTTGCCATGAATTTTATTGACCGTTTTGGCCGTAAGAAATTATTACTGATTGGCTCTGTGGGAATGATCCTCTTTCTGGGCTTAACGGCCATGGCATTCAACGGTGGTGCCAATAGCAATGTGATGATTTACCTGATTGGCTTTATTGCCTTTTTTGCTTTTTCACAGGGGGCGGTTATCTGGGTATTCATTGCCGAAATCTTTCCCAATTCTGTTCGTTCACAGGGGGGCTCTCTGGGCAGTTTCACACACTGGATTATGGCCGCGATTATTTCCTGGACCTTCCCGGTAATTGTAGAGGGTAGCGAAAAAGGCGGCTATTATTCCTTTCTGTTTTATACAGCCATGATGTTGCTGCACCTGATTTTTGTATGGAAATTTTTGCCCGAAACCAAGGGAAAATCCTTAGAAACCATACAGAAAGAACTGGGGATTGAATGATTTTCCGGGAAAGGCTTTGCCGGCAATTGGGTTTGGTTCTATAAAAAGATTCAGAAAATATTTTCTTGATACGAAAAACCGTATCATCTTTTTTGGACTATTTTTTGGCTGCTGCTGCTAAAGCCTGTATGGCAGGAACTGCCTTAAATACAGCCGTTTTTTTGGCCATTCGATTATACACTACGATATACGGGAACTGGGTGATTTTAAAAAACCCGGGTAAAT
>JBDKLG010000223.1:0-2646 GCA_039795695.1 Bacteroidota bacterium | reverse complement strand
TGCGGTAAAACTTGCTTTGGGCTGGGGATAAATGCTTGCAAGTGCCTGCGTTAACGAATCGATACAACCATCTTTGCTGGTAATTTTTAACTGCGTATTATATGGCCCTACCGCAGAATAGCGATGTACAGGCTCTTTGAGCGTTGAAGGGCTTGGATCGAAGGGGTCATTGAATTTCCACAAATAACTGAACAATGCTTCCGAACCATCTGCAATGGTTGACTGGTTGGTGAATATTCCTTTACCATCGGGCAAACAGATACCCGGCAAACTGAATGCGGGTTTGGGCAGCGGATTTATTTTAACTGCCTGTATATTCGATACGCTTACACAACCACTATCCGTAAGCACCTGTAAACCGATATTATAGGTTTTAGCTGTGCCGAATTTTCTGTTATAGGCTATCGAATCTGTTCTGGTGGCTATTGCCGTACCATCGTCATAATTCCATTTCCACTGGCTTATCTTACTGAAATTGGCTTTGGAGCTATCGGTAAATAAAATATCATTTTTTTCGCAAAGCGGATTCGATGCATACCAATAAGCAATTGGTGTTGGCCATACCGTGATGTTTCTTGTTAAAGAATCAATACATCCCTTATCCGATGTATACGTATATTTAATGGGATAGGTTCCCACCCCCGCTGTTTGCGGATTGAAGAGGCCGGTACTGTTCACCCCTGTTCCGGCATAAACAAATGTTCCCGGAACACGGTTATCAAATGTTGCCTGCGTAATCTGCCGCGCAGCAGCTTCATTGCAAATACCCGGCATAACAGTGAAACCTGCTTTGGGACTTCGGTTGAGGGTAACAATTTGTGTAAGCGAATTCTGGCAGGCATTGGAATTGCCTGAAAAAGCAATCAGTTTTACTTTATAGCTAATGGTAGCAGGACTTTGAAAATCTGCATACTTGTAGGAATAGGCTTTTTGGTCGTAGGGGTTTTCATCGGGTATTTTTACAATGGGTGACTGTGTGGAGTCCCATACTATATCCAAACGCGTCAGATAGCCAAAATCAACCGTAGAAGTATTGACGATCCGGATAGAATCATTGCTGCAGAGACCATTGGCATTTTGGATGGTAAAATTTGCTTTGGGCGTAGGTCCGTTTACCGTTAACTGCTGGAAGAGCGAATCGATACAACCATCTCCACTGGTAATTTTGAGCAGTGTTTTATATACATCCGCTTTTGTTACCAGTACCCTGGCATCTTTTACGGAAGCATTGACGAATACAGGCTGTGCATTGAAATTATTGCCCGGAAAAATCTTCCAGCTCCATTTGAACTGTGCCTGCGACCCATCGGCAATTTTAGAGCTGTCGGTAAAAGTGGCAGCACCATCTGTAACACAGATTTCGGGTAAAATAAATCCTACTTCAGGAAGCGGATTGGCTTTGAACTGCGGACTTAAACGGAAAGTATCACTTTTGCAACCGGTGGAAGATTCAACCAGCAGTTTTACATCTTTGTTACCGTAAGTACTGTATTGAGTGGTTTGTGCCGCATTGCTTGTATTGGTTACAAGCCCTGCTCCATTGGCCAGGTCCCAGCTCCATTTGGCAATACTGCCTATCTGGATGGTAGATGCATCGGTGAAAACGATGTTATTGTTAACGCAACGTATGGCCGGTACGGTATAGGCTGCCACAGGTTTGCTGGAAAGAACAAGGGTTTTAATTGTTTCATTGGATACACAGCCAATATCGGTAGCCACTTTTAGTTTGATGTCGTAACTGCCCGTGCCCGCAGAACCGTAGAGTTTTGGTTTGGCAACCGAACTGCTAAGCGTATCTTTTGTTCCGTCTGAATAATCCCAAATCCATTTTACCAGGTTATTGCCTGAAGCAATGGTTTTGTCTGTGAGGTATACAGAGTCGGCCACACAACCCGCATGGGTAAAGCTAAAATCGGAAACAGGTATCCCGTTTACTGCAACCGGAATGGGGTATACCTGGTCGGTACTGCCGCATCCATCGGGTGTGGAAGATGTGGTATATAATTTAATGGTATCCCTTGCAGTGGCAGTATTTGTTTGAGCGAAACTGAATGTTTTTCCCGGGCTATAATAATAAAGGGTTTGACCATTCAGGGTTTTGGTACTGTCTTTGACAATGCTGGTAATATTTGCACTGGGCGAAATATTAGGAGCTGCAGTAAAATCCCATTTAACCGAAGTAGGTTCAAATGTTAGTGGAACGGATAATTGCAAAGGGGTATTTAAACAGGTAACAGCAGAATCAATTCTTCCTAAAGGATTTTGAATTGTTGCTACGGGTGTAAAATCGCGAACATTCGTGCCGGCATTGTACCCATAGGATTCCTGATTTCCAAAACCATAAGCGATGGCATTAAAGCCGGTATCTGAATAAAGGGTATGCGACCCTGCAGGAACAGTTAAAATTGCATAAGAGTAATTACTTTCCTGAGGATGGGCTTGAAAACTTGTAGATTGAGATACTCCATCCAGTGTAAAACTTTTTACACCTCCGTTTTTAATTATAACATTAATATAGCTTTGATTTATTCTGGACTGAGTTGCTGAATATAGCGTAATATTATTTATTGTTTGTTCGACCGGGCTTAAGTATATCATTTCAGGGTCTCCGCCAGCACCTGTGCTTGGATTTCCATCAACCCCTTG
>JBDKLG010000222.1:0-8444 GCA_039795695.1 Bacteroidota bacterium | reverse complement strand
GTAATTGCACTTAGTGCAACCTTAACCTCAGGTGCAATGGTTGCCGGATCAATATTTCTTTTTAACACAGACTGGCCACAAACAAATATTTTAACTCCTGCATCATTCAAAGCAGTAAATAAAGGCAGATTGGGATTATTTACACCAAACTTTTTCTGGTAAGCCTCATTGTTGGTGATATACTGTGCCGCAGCACTATGGATTACCATTACCACATGCAGTTTTTCACTGGGTACACCACCCAACGCATGTAAGTTTACTACAGCCGCCACTTTTTCAAACATATCATGTATCAGTTCCGGCTTTTCTGCAGCGCCGGTAATTTCCACCACTACTTTATAATCCAGCTTTGGGTCCGGTTTTTCTACTGCAAAAGGCACTTCACTCACGGTTCCAAAGTTTTTAACAACAGGATTTACTTTGGTTTGAGCACCTGCACCAATAGAAATGAAAAAACATACTAATGAAAAGAAAATAGCGCGCATAATATTCGATTGTATCCTCAATATAAGATTTTTTGACCATCCATCATCTCCCACTGTCTCCCGCTGTCTCTTTATCGCCCAAACTTCTTCTTCAGTACATTCAAAGCATCTTCCACACTCAATTCTTTTACCTGCTTAGTGTTGCTAATTCCCCGGTTTGGGTTTTTAGCATTCGCATGCCCACTTTTTTCAGGGGCTGTTAAAGTTTGTTTGATAGACAAAGCAATCCGCTTTCTCGCTATATCTACTTCCAGGATTTTTACCTGAACTTTTTGCCCAAGTTTCAGCATTTCTGCAGGATCGGCTATGTATTGATGGGCAATTTCACTTACATGCACCAGCCCATCCTGTTTCACGCCAATATCAATAAAAGCACCAAATCGGGTAAGGTTGGTTACGGCACCCGGAACCACCATTCCTGGCTGCACTTCTTCGATTTTATAAATCCGGGCAAATTCAAATTGCTCCAGCTCTGACCTGGGGTCAAGTCCGGGTTTCTTTAATTCATTTACAATATCGCGAATGCTAAGTTCTCCTATTTGTTCCGATGCATATTTTTTTACATCGATGTTTTTCAGCAACTGCTCATTACCAATCAGGTTATTTACCGGAACTCCGGTATCCTTCGCCATTTCATTTACAATCGCATAAGCTTCCGGATGTACGGCACTTGCGTCCAATGGGTTCTCCCCGTCTTTGATCCTCAAAAAACCTGCGCATTGCTCATAAGCTTTGCCGCCCAGCCTCGGCACCTGCAACAATTGTTGCCTGCTGCTAAACCTGCCCATTTCTTTCCTGTATTTCACAATATTTTCTGCCAGGCTAATGCCAATACCACTTACATAAGCGAGTAAATGTTTACTGGCTGTATTCAGGTTAACACCCACATTATTTACACAGCTTACCACAGTTTGATCCAGCCTTTCTTTTAAACGAAAAGCATTTACATCATGCTGGTACTGCCCTACACCAATGCTCTTGGGATCAATTTTAACCAGCTCGGCCAAAGGATCCATCAAACGCCGGCCAATGCTTACTGAACCCCGCACTGTTACATCATGATCCGGAAACTCTTCCCTGGCTGTTTCTGATGCTGAATATACGGAAGCACCATCTTCATTTACCAGAAATACCGGCAGTCCAAGTTGCAGCTGCTTAACAAACTGCTCCGTTTCCCTTCCGGCAGTACCATCTCCAATGGCAAAAGCTTCTATCCCGTATTTTTCTACCAGCTTTTTAATAACCTGTTCACTTTCTTTAATACGATTGGCTTCATGCACATAGATTAGTTCCGTTTTCTGTAATTCGCCTTTTTCATCCAGGCATACTACTTTACAGCCGCTTCTGTAACCGGGATCGATGGCTAAAATTCTTTTGCTGCCCAATGGGGAACTTAACAATAACTGGCGCAGGTTTTCGGCAAATACCGTTATCGCTTCCTCATCTGCTTTCTGTTTTAAAACCGTTCTGAACTCGGTTTCCAAACTGGGTTGCAACAATCTTCGATATGCATCCCTTATGGCTTTTTTAACCTGTTCGGTTGAAGGGCTTAAAGCTTTCACATATTCTTTCTCCATAAGCGCCAGGGCATCTTCTTCCAATGGCAGGATACCCATTCTTAAAAAGCCTTCCAGAAAGCCGCGCAGAATGGCCAATATACGGTGCGAGGGTATTTTATGTATGGGTTCTGAAAAATCAAAATAGTCTTTGTACTTAATCGCTGCTGCTTCTTTATCTGCAAGCACTTTACTCTGAAAAACAGCCTTCTCCTCGAATAATTTTCTCATTTTGGCGCGAAGCGAAAGATCTTCATTCACCAATTCGGCAATAATATCCCTGGCACCCTGCAAAGCTTCTTCATTCGTACTTATTTTCTCATTCAGAAATTTTTCGGCTGCTGCATAAATATCCAGTTCTCCCTGCGCCAAAATCAATGCCGACAAAGGTTCCAGCCCATTTTCCCTGGCAGTTTGTGCCTTTGTTTTTCGCTTTGATTTATAGGGGAGATAAATATCTTCCAGCTCAACCAGATTGGTTGCCGCATCAATTTTTCCCTGCAGGTAATCTGTCATCTTCCCCTGCTCGGTAATAGATTTTTCAATGAAGGCTTTGCGCTCAGAAAACTCCTTCAGCATTCTCGCTTCATCCTGTATCTGCATCACCTGCACTTCATCCAGCCCTCCTGTCATATCCTTCCGATACCTTGCTATAAAGGGGATGGTTGCACCTTCCGCAAACAACTGCATTACCGCTGCCACCTGACTTATTTTACAATTAACTTTTGACGCAATAACCGAAGCCTGGGAAATCATCCTTAGTATTAATTTTTAAATGAAACGGGGGCGAATGTAAAAGTGTAAACTGAAAAGAAAAAATCAGTTTTTGATAATTTTAGCAGGTGAGTGCTGACCAAAATTTAATTAGACGAATAGCTTTAAGGGCATCATCATTTATTGGCTGCAAGAAAGAGTGAAAATAAAATCAGGCGATCTTAATCACTTTTGCCGGATGCTTCTCCGCATAGTTCCTGATCATTGAGCGAATCACTTCGTTTTCAGGATAGGCTACCAGTAAGCGCTTCAGTTGATGCAAATCGGTGATATCTGTTTGTCCCGGCAACTCCCCCATTCCGTAAAACTTCCCTTCTTCTACCAGTACATATCCCCCCTTCTCCCCGATTAAAAAAGTTTCTTTTTGAGCGCCCATCCATTCGAGGGCATTTTTTACGCAACGGTTATAATCCGCCACTTCCGGTAAAGCCGTCGGATTTGACTGATCTAGGAAACACAATACCGGATGCAATTCAAATTCCTTCACCAGTTTCCACAGCATCCTGTGCGCATCTACCAGCATGGCGAAACTGGCAACAGGACTGGAATATTTTCTTTTCTTGTCAATCGCCAGCCGATGATACCCTTTATTGTCTTCAAACAAATAAATACCCCACAATTGCTCATATCTTTTCTGGCTCTTATTGTAAATTGGCCAAAGCCTTTTTATCTCCACACTTTCAAAAAGACAGGCAATAAATTCAGTAGGGCAAAGCGTATGCGATATGGAATGGATATTTCTTAAAAAATCCTGCCTTTTCTGAGAAATGTCCAGACCGGTAAAATGACTACTCACTCTTTTCCGGATATTCTTGGCCTTGCCCACATAGATCACTTTCCCTTTCACATCATGGAAATAATAAACACCCGGAGTTTCGGGCAATAATTTTGCCTGTTCCGAAGGCAGGTTGGGTGGCAGGAGCTGGTCTTTGTTTTCTTTTTTCAGCATTTCCCTGATTACCATCTCTCCATTATTCTGCAAAACCAGGTCCAGCACTTTTGAAGTAGCAAGCGCATCCCCTCCGGCCCTGTGCCTGTTTTCAATCTGTATGCCCAGTTCACGGCATAAATGCCCAAGGCCATATTTACGAAAACCGGGAAACACTTTCCTGCTCAGGCGAATCGTACACAATTTGGGCGTTTGCAAATGAAATCCCGCTTCCTGCAAATGGTGCTTCACAAAAGAAAAATCGAAATTGACATTATGGGCCACAAAAACCCTGTCTTTCAATAAATTATATATATAAGGTGCGACTACTTCAAATGAAGGTGCCGCAGCAGCCATTTCATTGGAGATACCCGTCATATTGGCAATAAAAGGTGGTATGGGCTGGTGGGGATTCACCAGGGTCTCATACCTGCCTTCCACTTCTGTACCATTATGCAATACAATGGCAATCTCGGTAATACCGTGTTGTTGGGGGAAACCGCCTGTTGTTTCAATATCAACAATCGCAAACTGCATATGTGTACAATATCCTTGAAAATTCTACAAAAAAAGGCTAATTTAACGGTAATATTTTCTTTCTTATTGTCCAATACCCTATTTACATCCCCCCAGGGCATTAATTTAGACAGGCTTTCTTTGATTTTGTCGGATTTTTTTACCCGTTAACGATTTGCTATGGAAAAATCAAAAAACCATGCAAGCTCCAATGAAAAGAAAGTACTTACCATTGGAGGTATTGTGATCCTGATTATCATAGTACTAATAGCCTATTTTGAATGGAAAGGCAGGCATAGGTATTAACCACTGCAATATGGCACAAGCGCTTATCCGTTAAAACCCGGACGGAAGGCTATTTGCTTTTTTGAAAGAAGCATCCCTCAGCTGTAATATTTTGGCAATAGGCACTACCAATAAAATAGTCCCGGTTCCCTGTAACTTTTTATTGTAAGGATCGTTAGGCATTATTAACAATGATTAACCCCCGGAAGCTGGACCTGGAGTTAATTTTGACCCTGTCAAAGTTTTTTATGAAATACTGCCGATTCCTTTTATTGATTTCACTGCTGGTATTTTCAGGCTGCGGCAGCCCTGCGGAAAATACCCTGAAAACTATCGGAGAAAAAGCCAAAACTGCTGCCTGTGTTTCTTTGGAAAAATCTGCCCAATCCTGTCTTAAAATAACCTGTACTGAAACCGCCAAATCGCCGGGTGCCACTATTCCCGGCTCTCTTATCGAATTGAGCGGGCAAATCCTTACCTGGTAGCTACTTATTTCACCTGCCCTACCATTGATTTTCCTTACTTTTGCATCCTTTTAACCCTTCTCTTTCTGCGAAGGCAAATTGATGTACAGAGGCAAACAAATGGAACTGAGCAAAAACTATATCCCCAATGAAGTAGAAGCCAGGTGGTACGAACACTGGCTTTCAAAAGGTTATTTCAGCAGTAAACCTGATGACCGCGAACCCTATACCATTGTAATACCCCCTCCCAATGTAACTGGCGTATTACACATGGGGCATTGCCTCAACAATACGATCCAGGATATATTGGTAAGAACAGCCAGGATGCAGGGAAAAAATGCCTGCTGGGTACCGGGTACCGATCATGCTTCTATTGCCACTGAGGCCAAAGTGGTTGCCATGCTTCGTGAAAGAGGCATCACCAAATCCTCTTTGAGCAGGGACGAGTTTTTACAATATGCCTGGGAATGGAAAGAAAAATATGGTGGCATCATTCTGCAGCAATTGAAAAAAATAGGCTGCAGCCTCGATTGGGACCGCACTTCCTTTACCATGGATGACGACTATTATCAGTCGGTGATTAAGGTCTTTGTTGATTTATACAATAAAGGCATGATTTATCGTGGCAAAAGAATGATCAACTGGGATGTTCGTGCCAAAACAGCGCTCAGCGATGAAGAAGTGATTTACAAAGAAGTACAGAGCAAGTTGTATTATTTGAAATACCGTATTGATACAGGTTCTGAACCAAAGCAGGATACCCCCCAATTTATCACCATCGCCACTGTTCGCCCCGAAACCATCCTGGGCGATGCAGCCATCTGCGTGAATCCCAATGACGAAAGATACAAACACCTGCACGGGAAATTTGCCTTCGTACCATTGATCAATCGCCGCATTCCCATTATTCCCGATGAATATGTAACACTCGATTTTGGAACCGGTGCTTTAAAAGTTACGCCTGCACATGACATGAATGATTACCAACTGGGGCAGAAATACCAACTGGAAATCATTGACACCATGAACGACGACGGCACCATGAGTGAAGCTGCCCAATTGTTTATTGGCGAAGACAGGTTTGAAGTGAGGAAAAAGATGCTACCCCTGCTGGAAGCTGCCGGTCATCTGGAAAAAACAGAGGAATATACCAACCAGGTTGGGTTTAGTGAAAGAACGGATGTGGTGGTGGAACCAAGACTGAGCCTGCAATGGTGGGTGAGTATGAAAGGGATTGCCGGGCCGGCACTAGAAGCAGTAATGGAGGAACAAATCAATTTCCATCCTGCCAAATTCAAAAACCTCTACCGCCATTGGATGGAAAATATCAAAGACTGGTGCATCAGTCGCCAACTGTGGTGGGGACACCGCATTCCCGCTTACTATGCACCCGATGGCAGTTTTGCGGTAGCAGGTTCCAAAGAAGATGCCCTGAAACAACTCAACAGCAGCAACCCTTCTCTCACAATCAATGACCTGCGCCAGGATGACGACTGCCTCGACACCTGGTTCTCCAGCTGGTTATGGCCATTCGAAGTATTCAAAGGACTATCCAGGCCGGGCAATGCAGAAATAAAATATTATTACCCCACCAAAACATTGGTAACATCACCGGAAATCATTTTTTTCTGGGTGGCCAGAATGATCATGGCGGGCTTTGAATTCATGGGTGAAATTCCCTTCAAAGATGTTTATTTTACAGGAATCGTTCGCGATAAGCAGGGAAGAAAAATGAGCAAGAGTTTGGGAAACTCCCCCGACCTGCTCGCCCTCACAGACCAATACGGGGCTGATGCGGTAAGGTTCGGCATCATGATAGCTTCTCCTGCAGGCAATGATATTCTATTCGATGAATCCGCACTGGAACAGGGAAGAAATTTCAACAACAAATTATGGAACGCCCTGAAACTGATCAAAAGCTGGGAGTCGAGAGTAGAAACCAAAAAAACCGAGACTGAACTTCAAAACCCCGGCTTTGCATTCAACTGGTTTGCCAACCGCTTAGCAGAAGCCAGGCTGGATGTAGGCAGCATGATGCAGCAGTTCCGCCTCAGCGAAGCATTGAAAACCATCTATTCCCTTATCTGGGACGATTTCTGCAGCTGGTACCTGGAATGGATCAAACCCGGCTTTGAACAACCCATTGAGGCAGCGGTTTACCACCAGACGGTTGATTTTTTTGGCGAATTAATGGAACTCTTACATCCCTTCATGCCATTTATTTCGGAAGAAATTTTTCATCTTTTAAATGAAGATGCGGAAGACCTCTGCATAAAGCAAACAACCGCACTGAAAATGGCCGATACAGCAGTGCTGCAGTCCGGCGATTTACTGAAACAGGTAATTTCTGCATTGAGAGATGCCCGGAATAAAAACCAGCTCAAACCAAAAGATGCCATCAAACTGCATATCCAAACAAATACCCCGGCAGAATATGGTTCCATTGAAAATATTTTAATGAAACAGGTAAATGCTTCGGGTGTTAGCTATACCAGTACCACTGTTCAGAACAGTATTGTGGTTGCAGTGGAAAAAGACAAATTCTTTATAGAAACAGCACTGGAACTGGATGCAGCAACCCTCAAAAAAGAATTACTCAAAGACCTTGCCTACCAGCAGCAATTCCTTGACAGCGTTAATAAAAAACTGGGCAATGAAAAATTTGTTCAGAATGCAAAACCGGAAGTAGTGGCATTGGAAAGAAAAAAAGTAGCCGATGCAAGCGCAAGGATTAAAACAATTGAAGAAAGCTTAGCCAATTTATCATGAAGAAAACCAACCCTCGGCTTATCCGTTTTGCCTGCCTGTGTATATTCATTGGCTCTTTTTTATCCGGGTCTCGTGCACAAAATTTTGACATCAATCTTTTAAAAAACATCAACCCGCAATACCCCGACAGCAAGGTTTGGCAGGGCTTTTCCAATACTTCGGGAACAATTGGGGCAGGGCTTCCATTGGGAATGCTTGCCATCAGTTTGATTAAAAAAGACCCTGCAATGAGGTCCAGGTCTTTGGAAATGGTTGGAAGTTTTGTGCTTACCGCAGTTGCTACAGAAGCTGTAAAAACAATCATCAACCGCGACAGGCCCTATATCAAATACCCATTGGATGTTTTCCCCTACGACAATAGTGAAACAGGCAAATCATTCCCTTCCGGGCATACTGCCCTTTCTTTTGCAACAGCTACTTCTCTTTACCTCAATTACCCGAAATGGTACGTGGCGGTTCCCGCATTTGCATGGGCTACCGGTGTGGCTTATTCAAGGATGTATTTGGGTGAACACTATCCTACCGATGTATTAACCGGCGCCGCTTTTGGCATTGCTGGCGCTTATACCAGCCATTGGCTGAATAAGAAATTACATGCCCGGAAAAAGAAATAGTTGACCGGCCCTTGTTGAATTGGCGAACATCCATCACCCAACAAAGGATTGCC
>JBDKLG010000221.1:0-10076 GCA_039795695.1 Bacteroidota bacterium | reverse complement strand
CTGGAATCTGATGCACATAGAAACATGGCATTCAGCATTTATCATTGTTTTTCCACTCCCAAGCTACAGGTGCAGGATATTACCGAGAAAGACCTGGGTGATGGGTTGAAAGAAGTAACTGCAGTAATTGCCAACGAACGCATGATGCCAACACATAGCAGCCAGGATACAAAAAACAAAATTGAAAGACCGGATTATATCAGCCTGAGTTCTTCAGGAAAAATTTTAGCAGGTATACTGGTAGAAAACCGTGATTTGAATATAAGCCTGGAACAAAAAAATAACCCGCAAACCATTGAAGTACCTAATATTCCCGGTATGGGCGCAGTAACGGTTAAATGGATTGTGCAGGGCGGCGGCAAGTATACCGTGAATGTGGATAGCAAGAAGGGCGGTTTGGCCACGGGCTCAAAATAAATAATGCCCGGGATTAATTCCCGGGCATTATTTATAAGATAATAATCTTAAGATTATTGAAGTTTTGACAGGGCTTCTTTAATTCTTGCCCAGGCAGTTTCAATATTTTCCATGCTGGTGGCAAAAGAGAAACGAACACAATTGGGTTCACCAAATGCTTCGCCCATTACACAGGAAACATGCGCATTGTTAAGAATGTACATGCTCAGATCCGCTGAGTTTTGTATGGTTTCACCACCTGCTGATTTGCCATAATAGCTGCTTACGTCCGGAAAAGCATAGAATGCTCCCTCGGGTTCAAAACAGGTAAAACCGGGAATTTCTTTGATAAGCGCCATGGTTCTTATTTTGCGGCGTGTAAACTCATCAGTCATTTCTTTTGAGGGGCGTAAATCGCCGGTTAAAGCAACTACTGCAGCTTTTTGTGTGATAGAACTGGTACCACTGGTAAACTGCCCCTGTATTTTTTCAAATGCTTTGGCCAGGGTGGTATTGGATGCTGTATATCCGAGACGCCAGCCCGTCATGGCAAAACCCTTGCTCAGGCCATTGATTAAGACAACCCTGTCTTTGATATCATCAAATTGAGCAATGCTTTCATGCTTTCCAACAAAATTGATGTATTCATAGATCTCATCAGCCAGGATGGTAATATTCGGATACTTTCTGAAAACAGCTGTCAATGCTTCCAGTTCCGCTTTGCTGTACACTGCACCGGATGGATTGCAGGGAGAAGAAAACATGAAAACCTTTGTTTTATCCGTAATCGCTGCTTCCAGTTGCTCAGGGCTGGTTTTAAAACCACTTGCTGCAGTGGTCCTGATTTCAACCACTTTACCGCGGGCAATTTTTACCAGCTCAGAATAAGTTACCCAATAAGGTGTTGGAATAATTACCTCATCACCTTCGTCTACAAGGGCCAGGATTGCATTGGCCAGACTTTGTTTGGCACCGGTAGAAGTGACAATATTTTCGGGTTGGTAAACAAGCTTATTATCGCGTAATAATTTGGTACAAACTGCTTCACGCAAATCCATATAACCTGCTACAGGTGAATAATGGCTCCAGTTATCGTTTATGGCTTTGATAGCCGCTTCTTTGATGTGCGCAGGTGTATCAAAATCCGGTTCGCCCAAGCTTAAATTAATTACATTAAACCCTTTTGCTGCCAATTCACGACCTAATTTGGCCATTTTAAGGGTTTCCGGCTCATTAAACCTGTCTAAAAGAGAAGAGAGTTGCATAAAGAATTACATTAAATAAAATAAAATATAGGTTGTTATGGCCGCCAAGTTCGGAAAAAGATTCCTAACGGCCGATAGTTTATGACGGATAACGGCTGAAGACTTATCTACACAAATGGATTGAATGGTGAATCTGCCTGGAATGGCTTCATCTTCCCTTGCAGGTATATAGTGCGGATGCAGGTATCTTGTTTTTGACCAATCGCTACCGGTTGCCGGAACAATGCATATTGTAAAATCCGTAAAATGCTTCTTCGGTTTTAGTACTAAGAAAGTACATTTGAATAAGAAATTTCTGCAATGCCACACGAATCGATTTCTGTATTTGATATGTTTAAAATAGGTGTGGGGCCATCCAGCTCACATACACTGGGTCCCTGGCGTGCTGCAATGAAATTCGTGGAGTCTGTCAGCCAAAAATATTCGCTGAACGCCGTTGATTCGGTTGAAGTGCTTTTATATGGATCCCTTGCAAAAACAGGCCGGGGCCATGGCACCGATATTGCAGTAATGATGGGATTAAGCGGCGAAGATCCTGTTCTGATTGAAGTGAATGCCATTGCGCAAAAAGTAAATACCATCACCGGTAACCATTGTATTTTACTGGGTGGATCACATCCCATTGATTTCCCTGTTACAAAAAGCATACAGTTTCTCTTTCATGAATCGCTGCCCTTTCACCCCAATGGATTGTCTTTTCTGCTTGGCTTAAAAAATGGAGAAAAATACTGCGAAACTTATTATTCGGTTGGCGGAGGATTTGTGGTAAAAGAAGGAGAAGTTAATGGCGGCAAGGCTTTCATTGATTTGCCCTTTCCCATTAATACAGCCAAAGATTTGTTGCACTGGTGTATGAAAGGAATGGCCATCCATGAAGTAGTGCTGGAAAATGAATCTGCCTGGAGAACGGAAGCTGAAACCAAAGCGGGGATACTGGGTATCTGGGAAACGATGAAAGCCTGTACCTACCGGGGCTGCCATGCCCGTGGTGAATTGCCCGGAGGCCTGCAGGTAAGAAGAAGGGCATTCGCACTGAATGAGCGCCTGATACAAAACCGGCCCTATACAAATTATGAGGAATGGATTGCCTGCATTCAAAAAGGCGGACATGATTTCAAATATATTCTCGATTGGGTAAGTTGTTTTGCACTGGCAGTGAATGAAGAGAATGCCTCTTTTGGACGGGTGGTTACCGCACCTACCAATGGTGCTGCGGGCGTAATTCCTGCGGTACTACAGTACTTTATTGTTTTTTGTGATGGTAATAGCGAGGAAAAAATTATCCGTTTTTTGCTTGTTGCTGCTGAAATTGGCAGCATTTTTAAAAAAGGAGCTACCATATCCGCAGCCATGGGAGGCTGCCAGGCAGAGATAGGCGTTTCATCAGCCATGGCTGCAGCGGCTTTAACCGAATGTATGGGAGGAACACAGCGACAGGCATTGATGGCTGCAGAAATTGCAATGGAACATCACCTTGGTCTAACCTGTGATCCCATTGGCGGCCTGGTACAAATACCTTGTATAGAGAGAAATACCATGGGAGCCATCAAAGCCATCACTGCATCTCAACTGGCTTTACAAAGCTCGCCCGACTATGCCATTGTGAGTTTGGATAAAGTGATCAAAACCATGTGGGATACGGCTTTGGACATGAGCAGCAAATACAAGGAAACAGCAGATGGCGGACTGGCAATACATATTCCGATAAGCTTGCCGGAATGTTAGCAGCAGAATGTTTCTTTCAACAGATAATTTACCCTGTTAATTCTAAACAGGGTTGAGTTCAAACTCATCCATATTCACTTCACTGTAGTCCCTGATTTCATTGTACAAAGTACCTCTTTCTACCGGTTGTCTTTTTACCTGTTTTATCAGGTTCACCAGGTCTGCCGTACTCATTGCGGGATGTTGCTCCTCACTGCCCGCCATTGCATAAATTTTTGTGGAATCGTCAATCGTACCATCAATGTCGTTTACGCCAAACGACAAAGTCAGCTGTGCATGCTGCCGGCCAAGCATGGGCCAATAGGCTTTGAGATGGGGAAAATTGTCCATATACAATCGTGAAACGGCATACATACGCATGTCTTCAATTACAGAAGACTCTTTTACATAGCTCATGTCATTATCCTTGTTACGGAATTTTAATGGGATGAATGTATTGAATCCACCTGTTTCGTCCTGCAATCTTCTCAATCGGTCCATATGGTCTATGCGGTGAGAGAAGTTTTCGATATGACCGTATAAAATGGTGGCATTGCTGTGCATTCCCAACCGATGGGCTGTTTGGTGAATATGCAGCCAGCCGGCTGCATCCACTTTGTCCTCGCAGATTTGTTTCCTTATTTCCGGGTGAAAAATTTCTGCACCGCCCCCGGGAAGTGAATCCAGTCCTGCTTCATGAGCCAGGCGCATGCCTTCTTCGATACTTAGTTTAGCTTTTTTGAACATATAATCCAGCTCAACAGGTGTGAATGCTTTGATATGCAAGTCCGGACGATAGGCTTTGATTGCTTTGAGTAATTCAATGAAAAAATCCATGGTCATTTTAGGGTGAACGCCCCCCACAATATGCACTTCAGTAACCGGTTTGCCATCATAGGCTTTTACCATGTGCAGCATTTGGTCGATGCTTAATTCCCAGCCTTCTTCGCGGTTGGCATATAATCGAGAATAGGAGCAGAATTTACAGGAGAACACGCATACATTGGTAGGTTCGATATGAAAATTTCTATTGAAATAGGTTTTGTTGCCATGTTTTTGTTCCCTAACCCAATTGGCCAGCATTCCCAACCATGACAGCGATCCTTTTTCAAAAAGGCTAACCCCTTCCTCAAAAGAGATACGTTCTTTGCGCAAAATTTTTTCGCCTATTGATTTGAGTGCCGGATCGGCGGTATTTGCAACAAGTGTAAAAGGATCTGATAGAGATCTGCTCATCTTACTGTATTTAAAAGGCAAAATTAATCAGTAATTAGTAATGAAGAGTTACTAATTCATTTCGATTGCCGGTTTTATTTCCCCATCAATGCTTTACCGCTTCCAAAGCCTGCGGATCGTGTTTGTAGCGAAAGAAAATGGGGAAACTAATGCCTAACACCAAAGCGTATCCTGCAAATGTGAACCAGATACTTTGCCAGTCTTTTACAGCATTCACCGTAAAATGGTCAACTACCCAACCGCTGAGTGTTCCCCCCAGGTAGGCGCCAATTCCATTGGTCATCAGCATGAACAAACCCTGCGCACTTGCCCTGATTTTGATATCGGCTTCTTTCTCTACAAACAGGGAACCGGAGATATTGAAAAAGTCGAATGCCATTCCATAAATGATCATCGAAAGCACCAGTAAATACAGCCCATGATCGGGGTCTCCGATTCCAAAGAGGCCGAAACGGAATACCCAGGCGAATATGCTCATGAGCATGACATTTTTGATACCGAATTTTCTGAGAAAAAACGGGATGGTTAAAATGAACAGTGTTTCGGAAATCTGTGAGATGGAGATCAATAGATTCGGGTGTTTCACGGCAAATGAATCGGCATAGGCATTTTTGAAATCATCCAGGAAAGGTCCTCCAAATGCATTGGTGATTTGTAGCGAAGCACCTAAAAGCATGGCAAATACAAAGAAAATAATCATTTTCTTTCTTTTAAACAATACAAATGCATCCAAACCCAATGCAGATACCAGGTTGCGTTTCAGTTCCACTTTTACAGGTGTGCAGGCGGGTAGTGTAAATGCATAAATACCCAATACCAATCCCGACGCAGCACTTACATATAACTGCATGGGGCTTTTGGTGAATCCAAGAATGTCGACCATCCACATGGCTACAATAAAACCGATGGTGCCCCATACACGGATGGGTGGAAAATCTTTGACAATATCAAACCCTTTTTTTTCCAAAACGATATAGGAGACGGTATTGTTCAGCGCAATGGTGGGCATGAAAAACATGGAATTCAGGAGCATGATCAGGTAGAAAAGATGATAGTCCTTAACCGTAGAAGCCCAGATCAATAACAATGCCCCAATAATATGTGCCATGCCAAGCACCCTTTCTGCATTCACCCATCTGTCGGCTACGATTCCAAGCAATGCAGGCATAAAAAGAGAGGCGATACCCATGGTGGCATATACTGCACCTACCTGACCACCGGTAAAATTCAGGGTTACAATCATATAAGCACCCAGGGAAATTAACCAGGAACCCCATACAAAGAACTCGAGAAAATTCATCAGTTTCAGGCGGAAGGGGATATTCATATTGCTGTTTTTTTTACATGATTGATAAGGGGAGAAAGGTAATGAAAAAGCCTTGGAATCCGGATTTGTCGGAATATAAATCCTGAATTGGAATGGCGGATGGTTTGTTATGCCCCCAGGCCCGGCAGCCCATAAAAAAAGAGCTTTTTAAAAGCCCTTTTCAATAATTGTCTGCACTTAATTTACAAATGCGCCTGGATCTTTTTATCCAATACCGATTTTGGTACCGCACCAATTTGTTTGTCAACAATCTGACCACCTTTGATGAATAAAATCGCAGGGATGGAAGTGATACCATAATTCACACTCAGGTTTGGATTGTGGTCAACATTCACTTTGCCAACATTCACTTTGCCATCGTATTCTTTTGCCAGTTCTTCAATAACGGGTCCGATAGCGCGGCATGGCCCACACCATTCTGCCCAGAAATCTACCAGTGTCAGTTTATCGCTATCCAATACTTTGGTCTGGAAGTTTGCGTCTGTTAATTCTAAAGCCATTTTTTTAAATTTAATTGTTTATTATTTACCTGTTCAATGCAGGTAGGGTATCAAATATAAATCCAAAGCTTGGTTTATGCTCTTTTGACTTTTCCACCATTGTTATTAATGACTTTGCAGCAGGCAAAACCTGACAAGGGGGCAGCCGGCTCTAGTTTTTAACGTGAAATGGCACAGGAAAAGCCCTGTTAAACCGAATAGCTGATGCTGGGTATGAAGGGAGCATTATTGTATTATTTAATTAACATATATATAAGTTCAAGGTAGCAGGAGTTTGACGCAGGTTTTTTTGTGGTGAATCCATTTAAAAAAAATACCTTACAAGTTCAAACCACGATTATGGACAGAAAGGAATTTTTATCTGCATCGGCTATTTTATCTGCTGCAACCATTTTACCCGCACAATCTTTTGCGGCGCAGAATTACCAAACAAATGGACTGGACAAACTAACCGATGCCGGCGGCAATTTTCAACACCTGCCATTGCCTTACAATAAAAATTTTCTGGAGCCTTATATGGATGAAGAAACCGTATACCTGCACCATACTTTTCACCATGGTGGTGCGGTAAAAGCTGCTAACAAAGACCTGCAAATGATTCGCAAGGCAATGGATGAAAACAATATGGAAACGGTTGATTACTGGACAAAAAAACTAAGCTTTCATTTTTCTTCGCATGTGCTGCACACCATTTTCTGGACAAATCTCACCAATAAAAAAACCGAACCGAAAGGGGACCTGCTCAAAAGAATCGAAAAAGATTTTGGCAGTTATGAAAAACTCAAAGGATACCTCTCCAAAACTTCCAAAGATGTTGATGGCAATGGATGGGGAATATTGGGTTACCAGCCTTATTCAGACAAGCTCACCATTATGCAATGCGAGAACCATGAAAAAATTACGCAGTGGGGAGTAGTTCCTTTATTGGTGCTGGATGTATGGGAGCATTCTTATTACCTGAAATACAAAAACAAACGCAGCGATTTTGTTGATGCAATGCTGCAGATTCTGGACTGGGATAATGTGGCAGACAGGCTCAGTACTGCAACAAAGCTGGTTTAATTCCTTTTCAGGAATGAAAATTAGCATGGCCGGTATTTGCTTCCTGCACTGTGCAAAAAAAATTAGCCCACCAGACCAACCTGAATTTCCAGGTCCGGATTTTCCATCAGGAAGTCTGCCATTTCTTCATTCATCTGAAACCCTTTTTCAAATGATACCAGTGTTACTTTCAGGTTTTCTTTTGGTTCGTAGATATTGAATTTGAGGGTTGATTTTCCGGGATGATTTTTTACATTTTTGTCAACAAACCCAACAAAATCCGTTGTTACAGAAGCGGGGTGGAGATTGATTTCAATGCTTCGGGTAAGGGTTTGTTTAACTGTTTCAAGCAAGGACATGGTATTGACCTTAAAATCGAATTCAGTTGGCCGGTTATACCTTGGCCTGAAAAAACCATTCAATAAAATATTTTGCCCTTTTTCAAGGTAATTCTGGAACTTGATATAATCCTCGCTCCACAATAAAAATTCTGTTTTGCCCGTAAAGTCTTCAATCACGAAAGAGCCAAAGTTTTTTCCGGTTTTTGTTACACGGTGTTGTACATCAATGATTAAGCCTGCAACGCGAAAAGCTTTGGCCAGATTAGGCTGCAGGGAAAGGGCTTCTTTGATTTCATTGAAATCGCTGATCCTGGTGATGCCGTAATATTTTAGTTCGAATTTAAAATGATCCAGCGGATGGCCGCTCATAAACATACCGGTAACATCTTTTTCATGATCCAGCAGTTCGGTCAGGGTCCATGGTTCGCAGTTGGGTATTTTAGGCAACTGAACTTCCATGGAATCGGAAAGATCACCAAAAAGTGTATTGGTGGTGCCCATGCTCAGGCTTTGTTTGGCCTGGCCATAACCGATAATTTTTTCCAGTCCATTGGTTCTGTCGCCATCCGGTACATAAAAATATTGGGCACGGTGGTAAGTGGTAAAACAATCGAAAGCACCTGAGTAGGCAAGGCTTTCGAGCGATTTCTTGTTCACGTTTTTCTGCAGTACCCGTTTGATAAAATCAAACATATCTTTAAACACACCGCTCTTTTCTCTTTCTGCAATAATATTGTCAACAGCAGCATCGCCTACGCCTTTTAATCCACCCAACCCAAAGCGGATCTCTCCTTTTTGGTTCACGGCAAAGCCTTTCAATGATTCGTTGATATCGGGGCCCAATACTTTGATGCCCATTCTCTTACACTCTTCCATGAAAAAAGTAATTTTTTCAATGGCACCCGCATGGTTTAAAACGGCCGACATATATTCTCCCGGGTAATGTGCTTTTAAATAAGCCGTTTGATAAGCAACAAAAGCATAACAGGTGGAATGCGATTTGTTGAAGGCATACTGAGCAAAAGCTTCCCAGTCGGTCCAGATTTTTTCCAGTTTTTCGGCTGCATGCCCCTTTGCGCTTGCTCCCTGGATAAACTGGGCTTTCATTTTGTCAAGAACGTATTTCTGTTTTTTACCCATTGCTTTCCGCAATACATCCGCATCGCCCTTGCTGAACCCGCCAATACGCTGGCTTAGCAACATCACCTGTTCCTGATACACAGTAATACCATATGTTTCTTCCAGGTATTCCTTCATATCATCGAGGTCATAACTGATGGCTTCACGGCCAAGTTTGCGATCGATGAATTTTGGGATATAGGAAATTGGGCCGGGGCGATACAAGGCATTCATGGCTATCAGGTCATCAAATTTATCAGGCTTTAATTCGCGCAGATATTTTTGCATGCCCACACTTTCAAACTGGAATGTGGCATTCGTTTCTCCTTTCTGGTAAAGTTGAAATGTTTTTTCGTCGTCCAGTGGAATGGTATCCAGGTCAATGGAAATACCATGGTTCTGGTAGATAAGTTCCAGGGCAGTTTTTAAGATAGACAGGGTTTTCAGCCCCAAAAAGTCCATTTTAATTACGCCGGCATCTTCAATCACACTTCCTTCAATTTGGGTAAGCCATAATTCAGAATCTTTGGAAGTGGCTACAGGCAAGAGTTCTGTGAGGTCCCTGGGCGCAATGATGATACCTGCCGCATGTATCCCGGTATTACGAACAGAGCCCTCCAGTCTTTCTGCTTCTTTCAGCACCTGTGCCCGTATATCCGTACCATGATAAATCTCCCGAATTTTTTTTACGTTTTCAATATCGTCCTGTTGGTAGGCTTCTTTTTCTTCCAATGATTTCTCGCCTTCTTTTATGGTGAGTGGGGCATGTAATACCCTGCGCAATTCTGTTCCCGGTTTATCGGGAACCAGTTTGGCCAGCATATTACTTTCGGCCAATGGTAAATCCAATACACGGGCTACATCCTTGATACTCATTTTGGCGGCCATCGTTCCATAGGTAATAATTTGTGCAACCTGGTTCTTGCCGTATTTATCCACCACATAATCAATTACTTTCTGGCGACCCTCGTCATCAAAATCCGTATCGATATCGGGCATGCTCTTGCGGTCGGGATTGAGAAAACGCTCGAACAGCAGGTTGTATTTGATGGGGTCGATATTGGTGATGCCCACACAATACGCCACCACACTTCCCGCAGCTGAACCTCTTCCCGGGCCAACAAATACGCCCATTTCGCGGCCTGCT
>JBDKLG010000220.1:0-3701 GCA_039795695.1 Bacteroidota bacterium | reverse complement strand
CGTTAACTTTTTGGGAAACTGTTCCTGCAGGTATTTTTTATTTTCTTTGAAGGCAATCAGGTTGTTGTAATGAAAGATGAGATCGGCCAGCTGGGGATATAATTTTTTCTCACAGAAGTATTTGCCAATTTCCTGCAAATAGGCAAGGAGTGTATATTTTTTTAACTCAAAATCAATATACCCATCTGCGAACCAGGTTTGAGACAAGGTTTTCATACCAATCTGTTTGGTTAACTGAATTTACTTATCAGATACCGTTATTGGCTTCTTTGTTTACTAACATTATGTGAAAAACCACCGGGATGGACAAATGGTTTCCGATAAAATAAGGAAAGCAGCCCTGATGTTCAATCTCTTTACAGGGTTGGCATGGGTAAGATTGGGTTTTGGTCTCAGAGATAGTGAAACCATTGCTTATTCACATCCCATTGCTCAAATTCTTTCGCAACAGCGGAAAGGAATCCTGCACCAATACTACCGTCTACAATTCTATGGTCGTAGCTTAAAGAAAGATACATCATATGACGGATGCCAATGGTATCGCCATTTGCCGACTCAATAACAACGGCTCTTTTCTTAATGGCACCAACAGCCATGATGGCTACCTGGGGCTGGTTAATAATCGGAGTTCCCATCAGGCTGCCAAAAGTACCCACATTGGTTAAGGTAAAAGTACCACCCTGTGTGTCTTCAGGTTTTAATTTATTGTTTCTTGCGGCATCCGCCAGGTTATTGACAGATTTGCTCAAGCCAACAATATTTAACTGATCGGCACCTTTGATAACGGGTACTATGAGATTGCCGGTGGGTAATGCCGTGGCCATCCCGATATTGATGTCTTTTTTGATGATGATATTATCTCCATCAAGAGAGCAGTTAATTAAGGGGAAGTTTTTCATCACATTCACCAGGCATTCGATAAACATGGGGGTAAAAGTGAGTTTGGTGCCTTCTCTTCTCTCAAACTCTTCTTTCACCTGCTGGCGCCAAACAACCATATTAGTCACATCCGCTTCTGCGAAACTGGTTACATGCGGACTGGTTTGTACGCTGCTGACCATGTGTTTGGCAATCAGTTTACGCATCCTGTCCATCTCAACAATTTCAGTAATACCCGATAAAACAACCGTTGATGGGTCGGAGGATTTACCGGAATAGGAAGCAGGGGTATAGCTTTGAACAATAATACCTCCACCCGTAGGAACATTGGTTTGAATAAGCGTTTTGCCTTGATTAGCAGTAGCGGGGGTTTTTTCGGCAACAGAGGGTAGGTATGCCGGGTCTTGCCCTGATTTTTTATCTGCCAGGTATTGCAGGATATCTTTTTTGGTAACCCTGCCCTCATTGCCGGTACCCTGAATTCTTTCCAGTTCACTCAGCGGAATATTTTCACTATTGGCAATATTGAGTACCAATGGTGAATAAAAACGACTCATGGAAGTTTTTGCCAATTGGCGATCGGACCTTAGGTTGGCTTCAGGTATATAAGGCAATTCCTCTTTTGGATAGAAAGTTTCTGCGACTGTTACCGGTGTTGCTGCTTCTTCGGAAGGGGGCCGTTGAATAGTTTCCTCCTCAAGAGAGACGGAAGGGGTAATCTCTTCTTTTATCTCCGGTTCGGAAGAAATGGTTACCGGTGCAGGGGAAGCTTCATTCGGATTGGTTTGTATTCTTGCAATAACAGATCCAATAGGTACAATATCGTTAATATTGAACAGTATTTCCGTAATAATGCCCTCAGCAGTAGAGGGTACTTCGCTATCAACCTTATCTGTAGCAATGTCTAATACAGTTTCATCCTGTTTTACGGCATCGCCCACATGTTTGTGCCACTTAAGAATGGTGGCTTCCATGATACTTTCGCCCAATTTGGGCATCACCAGTTCTGCAATTGCCATACTAACATACTTTTTTATCGGATAATCAATATCCTATACCAGCTCAAAACAACCTAATAAGTCACAAATGTATAAGATAGGAGCCAAAAAATACTAACTGTTGTTCACAATAAATATACGTAAAAGGTTGAGTGCCTGTATGGCAGTTAGCTCAATATTCCTTTTTCTGTCGAATCTTAACCGTAGAAGCCTTGTTTCAACTTTCTGCCTGCTGGCTACTGCTATCCAAACCGTACCAACAGGTTTTTCATCGGTACCACCTTCGGGCCCCATAATACCGCTTACAGCAATGGAATAGTCTGTTTGCATTAAATCAATAACCGATTTAGCCATCTGAAAAACGGTAGACTCACTAACTGCTCCTTCCATGGATAAAACTTCTCCAGACACACCCAATATTTTTTGCTTCACTTTATTGTCATAGCTAACAACCGATCCCGTGAAATAAGCAGAAGAGCCGGGGTTTTTGGTTAATAGATGGGCAATATACCCACCCGTACAACTTTCTGCCGTTGCAACGGTTTTTCCCCTTTCGATTAAGAGGTTGGCAACCACTTTTTCGAGGCTGATATCCTCATCAATCACTAAAAACTCTTTTATTCTCTCTTTAAAAGAAGTGAAATGTGTGCGCACTTCCTTTTGCAAATCTTCCTTATTAAAGCCAAAACCTGATAAGCGCAACCTTACCATACCGTAATTAGGGAGGTAGGCCAGTTTTATATGGTTGGGCAGACCTTCTTCGAGGTCTTTTACCAGTTCTGCCAGGAATGATTCGCCAATACCTGCCGTGAGCAGTGTTTTGTGTTCAATGAAGCCGGCATCATACAATGAGGGGAGGAGGGGCAATACCTGGTTTTTCATCAGCCACTTCATTTCATGGGGTACGCCGGGTAGGGAAATAAAGATTTTGCCTTCTTTTCGGAATAACATACCGGGGGCAGTTCCCTGTTCATTTTGCAAAACGGTACATATATCCGGAACCTCTGCCTGTCTGGCATTTCGCTCAATCATGGGCTTTTTGAGGATATGTTCAAAAATATAGGTTATACGGTTCAGCGTAGGCTGATCAATAACCATTTTTCCGTCAAAATATTTGCACAGCAAAGGTTTGGTAATATCATCGGCAGTAGGCCCCAAACCGCCGGTTATAATGAGCAAGGATGCATGTTTGCTCTCTTCGTCGAGGGCCTGCCAGATATCTTCCCACACATCACCTACGGCCATTCTGTGTTTAACAGAAATTCCCATTTTATTTAGCTCCTGGGCAATATAAGCACTGTTGGTATCAACAACCTGTCCTATCAATAATTCATCTCCAATAGTAATGATTGATGCAAAAACTTTTTCCATAGTAAGCTTAGGCTTATTTTAGTGCAAGGTAAAGGTCAAATATGAAAACAAGTTCCTGGTTCATTTGTTTATTGCTGTACGCCTCTTTTTCCTGGTGTCAGCCGGTCAGGAGCCGGCTTCAAAATGCAACGGAAAAATTATTGGCAGATTCGCAAATGAAACACGCGATCATGGGTTTTTCCGTCTGTAATGCCCAAACAGGCGAAAAAATATTTGAATTAAATGCGCAAACAGGCTTAGCACCAGCTAGTTGTCAAAAAATAATTACCAGTGCAACCGCGATGGAATTATTGGGTCCCGATTATCGTTATACCACCACAATTGGCTATCGGGGAAATATTGAGAAGCATTTACTGCAGGGCGATTTGATCATAAAGGGTTCGGGGGATCCCAGTTTGGGAAGCTGGCGCTATGCCGACAATAGCCAGGAAAAGGTTTTGGAGAAATGGAAGG
>JBDKLG010000219.1:0-6331 GCA_039795695.1 Bacteroidota bacterium | reverse complement strand
ACAGATTAGTTAATTCTCAAATAAGCCTGAAAAGGTTTCCCACATTACAATGTGTATAAAATACATTTTGTAAAAATACCCCTATATTGCAAGGCAATCGTTAACCAAATAATCATTCAATGAATTTTCGAAACTACCAGGTACCTTATCAAATCAATGAAGCCTATGCTACCAAAGCTGCTTATTTTTCTATGGAATTTGCGATCCACCAGCCACTTAAAATCTATAGTGGTGGTCTTGGCTTCCTGGCAGGTTCTCATTTAAGAAGTGCCTATGAATTAAGGCAGAATATGATCGGTATCGGCATCATGTGGAAGAACGGGTATTATGACCAGGCACGTAACCAGGACCAAACCCTGCAGGTTACTTTTATGGAAAAAAACTTCAATTTTCTCGAAGATACCGGTATCAAATTTCAGATTCTGATACATGAACACCCTGTTTGGGTAAAAGCATTTTACCTGAACCCGGAAACATTTTGCAGTGCCCCCTTATTCCTTTTGTCTACCGATCTTCCGGAAAATGATTATGTTTCCCAAACAATCACTCACCAACTCTACGATGCGAATGTTGCAACCAAAGTAGCACAGTTCATTTTATTGGGCGTTGGCGGTGCCAAACTGATTGATGAATTGGGTTTCAAACCGGATGTTTATCATTTGAACGAAGCCCATGGAATTTCAGCTGCTTTTTATTTGCTGAACAAACTGAAAAGTATTGATAAAGTAAAAGAGCGGCTGGTATTTACCACACATACACCAGAGGAAGCCGGAAATGAAAAACATGATATTTACCTCTGTCATAAAATGAGTTATTTCTGCGGGCTTTCCATTGATGAAGTACGCAAATTAACCGGTGTTAAAGACGACCTCTTCAATCATTCCCTTGCAGCCCTCCGCTTTGCCAGAAAAGCCAATGGTGTTTCTGCTTTACATGGCGTGGTTAGCAGGGAAATGTGGAAAAACTACGAAGGAATCTGCCCGATTACTTCTATCACCAATGCCCAAAACTGGCGCTATTGGGCCGATAAGCAGATGTATAGGGCAATGGAAGAAAACAATGACCTTACATTTGACGACAGAAAAAAACACTTAAAAAAACGTGCTTTTGAAATCGTAGCCGACCAAACAGGTAAAATTTTCAATCCGAATGTGCTAACCATTGTTTGGGCAAGAAGATTTGCGGGTTACAAGCGTGCCGACTTATTGACCTATGATATGGACAGATTTGAAAAACTGTTGAGCGACACGCAATACCCTGTTCAAATCATTTGGGCCGGAAAACCCTACCCACACGACTTTCCGGCAATTTCCCAGTTTAACAACCTGGTTCATTTGAGCAAAAAATATAAAAATGTATCTGTGCTCATTGGCCATGAACTGGCCCTGAGCAAAAGAATCAAACAGGCTGCTGATGTGTGGCTGAATAATCCGAGAGTACCCCGTGAAGCATCAGGTACAAGTGGCATGACAGCTGCAATGAATGGTGCTGTTAACTTTTCAACTGATGACGGTTGGATACCTGAATTTGTGAACCATGGCAACAATGGCTTTGTAGTGCCAAAAGCAGATTATGAACACATGACTGTTCACGAGCAGGATGAGTATGATTTAAACAAAGTGTACGAAATACTGGAACAGCAGATTCTGCCGCTCTATTACGACAATTTTGATACCTGGAGACAGATTCAAAAAAATGGTATGCGCGATGTAAGGTTCCAGTTCGACAGTAATCGTATGGCGCACGAATACTATGAAATCATGTACAAACAGTAAAAAACAATTCGCAAATCTGGCGAAACTTCCTATCAATTATAACAAGAATACCTCCTTAACGGGGGTATTTTTGTTATAGCCAATTCCTTACAGCAATAACAACAATTACTGACTAACTTTGTTATTCTATAAAATAAACGGATGGTTAAAAAACTGGCAGTTGCGATTACCGGTGCAAGCGGATCGATCTATGCAAAAGTCTTATTGGATAAGCTTGCAGCTTCTTCCACTCAACTGGCTGAAATAAGCCTTGTTATGAGTAAAAACGCGATGGATATATGGCAGTCTGAGCTTGGCAACCAGGATTATTTGCGATATCCTTTCCGTTATTTTGACAAATTTGATTTTTCTGCTCCCTTTGCCTCAGGCTCTGCAAACTATGATGCACTTATTGTAGCCCCCTGCAGCATGGGCACAATGGGAAGAATTGCCGGAGGTATTAGCGATGACCTGATTACCCGCGCTGCAGATGTTATGCTAAAAGAAAGAAAAAAACTTGTATTAATGATCAGGGATACGCCCTATAGCCTGGTTCATATTAAAAATATGGAAACAATTACCCTTGCCGGGGGAATCATTTGTCCTGCGACACCTTCGTTCTACAGCAATCCTACAAGCTTTGAAACCCTTGCTGCTACAGTAGTTGACAGAATATTGGATTTAACGGGTATTGATACAAATACTTTCAGATGGGGTAGCTAATAATACCTAAAAAACAAAAATCCCCTGCTAAAGGGGATTTTCTATGTTAACTGTACTTACTTTAAGATTTGGCTTCAGCGCTTTCGGTTAGCTTTTTTTGGAAATGAAATACCAATTTCCCCGATTCCTTATCCAGGTCTGCAATCAATAAATCCCCGTCTTTTATATTAAAATTCAGGATTTCTTCTGCCAACGGATCTTCCAGGTATTTTTGAATAGCCCTGTGAAGCGGCCTTGCTCCAAACTGTGAATCATAGCCCTTTTCGGCAATAAACTCCTTTGCTTCATTGGTCAATTCAAGTGAAAAGCCCAGGTTATTCAACCTTTTGCTTACACCCTTCATTAGTATATCAATGATATTGAATATATTTTCTCTGCTAAGAGAATTAAATACCACCACATCATCTATCCTGTTCAGGAATTCGGGAGAAAAGGTTTTCTTCAAAGCTTTTTCAATAACAGCCTTACTGTTTTCTTCCGCATTCTGCATTCTGGTAGCGGTAGCAAAACCAACACCATCTCCAAACTCCTTTAACTGGCGAACACCAATATTGGAAGTCATGATGATCATGGTATTTTTGAAATCCACTTTGCGGCCCAGTCCATCGGTTAGCTGGCCATCATCCAACACTTGCAAAAGAATATTGTAAATATCCGGATGTGCTTTTTCTATTTCATCAAGCAGGATAACACAATAAGGTTTTCTTCTTACTTTCTCTGTAAGCTGCCCCCCTTCTTCATAGCCTACATAGCCGGGGGGTGCACCAATTAACCTGCTGACTGTGAATTTCTCCATATACTCACTCATATCAATTCTGATCAAAGAATCCTCTGAGTCAAACATGTACCTCGACAAAGCCCTTGCCAGCTCTGTTTTTCCGACACCCGTAGGCCCTAAAAAGATAAAGGAGCCAATCGGTTTTTTAGGGTCTTTTAACCCTACCCTGTTACGCTGAATCGCTTTTACTACTTTTTGAATGGCTTCATCCTGACCAACTACCATATCTTTCATGTCTTCACCCATTCTCCTGAGTTTCTCCGTTTCAGCCTGTACCATTCTCTTAACGGGTATCCCCGTCATCATACTAACTACTTCCGCAATATTTTCTTCTGTAATGGGGAATCGCTTATGCTTACTTTCTTCCTCCCACTGTCCTTTGGCTTTTTCCAGTTCTTCTCCCAAACGTTTTTCTGTATCACGAAGTGAGGCCGCTTCTTCAAAACGCTGGCTTTTTACAACTTTGTTCTTCTCGTTTTTAACATCCTCAATTTTCTTTTCCAGCTCTACAATATCCTGGGGTACATTGATATTTTTTAAATGAACCCTTGCACCAACTTCGTCCAGTACATCAATGGCTTTATCGGGCAGCAAACGATCTGTCATATACCTGTCGCTCAGTTTCACACATGCATCTATCGCTTCATCACCGTATACCACATTGTGAAAATCCTCGTATTTTGATTTGATATTGTTTAGAATAAGAATGGTTTCCTCAACGCTTGGTGGTTCAATCAGTACTTTCTGAAAACGCCGGTCCAGGGCACCGTCTTTCTCAATATACATCCTATACTCATCAAGGGTAGATGCACCAATGCATTGCAATTCGCCTCTTGCAAGGGCAGGTTTGAAGATATTGGATGCATCCAGTGAACCACTGGCCCCTCCTGCTCCTACAATTGTATGAATTTCATCGATGAAAAGTATGACATCGCGGTTTTTTTCCAGTTCATTCATGATGGCTTTCATCCTTTCTTCGAACTGCCCCCTGTATTTGGTTCCCGCTACCAGCGCAGCCAAATCAAGTGAAATAACCCGTTTATCAAATAAAACCCTGCTTACTTTTCTTTGAACGATTCTTAAGGCTAGTCCTTCTACAATAGCTGTTTTACCCACACCCGGTTCACCAATCAGAATCGGATTATTTTTCTTGCGTCTGCTCAATATCTGGCTTACACGTTCAATCTCTGCTTCTCTGCCTACGATGGGGTCAAGGGTACCTGATTCGGCCAGTTTGGTGATATCTCTTCCGAAATTGTCCAATACCGGTGTCTTGCTTTTGGCTGCTCCGGCCTGCTTAGCCCCTCTTTGTTGCTGATAACCAGCCCCCCTTTTTTCTTCATCAAATTCATCATTCTCTTCATCAGAAAACTCACTCCTTGGCGGTGGTGGATTCGTAGTGCCTACCATACCCAGCTCATTTCGAAACAGGTCATAATCTACATCAAACTGGTTAAGTATTTGGGTAGCAATATTTTCCTTGTTCTTAAGTATACTCAGCATTAAATGCTCGGTTTCTACCAATGGACTTTTCAAAGCTTTTGCCTCCAAAACAGTTACCCTGATCACTTTTTCGGCCTGTTTCGTTAATGGCAAACTATTGATATTGGCGATATTTTTGCCTGTTTTATCCTTTACAGCCAGCTCTACCTCTTTCCGCAGCTCATACAAATCTACATTCAGCTGTTTGAGTACTTTAATGGCCGTATTATCCCCATCCCGGATCAAACCCAACAAGAGGTGTTCGGTGCCAATAAAATCATTTCCTAACCTGAGCGCTTCCTCCCTGCTGAAAGAAATAATCTCCTTAACCTGCGGTGAAAAATTATTATCCATACCTAATTTGGATTTATACAATTATAACGAATATTTTTGAGTGAAGTTGTGTGGCATTTATGCACATACTGTTAATCAAATCTTTAATAATATGGAAGTCAAAATTGATACCAAGGAGAAATTTACTGTTGTAACGCCAATTCAGGCCCTGGTTTCTGCCAATATAGCAGCAAACATTGCCGAAATATGTAATATTCAACTGCAAAAACAGGTAAAAAATGTAATTCTCAACCTTTCTGAAGTCTCAAATATTGAAGTAACTGCAGCCCAAACTTTAACGGAACTGCAGCAAAAATTTTACGAAAACAATGCCTCATTCGTCATCTGCAGCATACAGCCACAGGTAGAACAGTTTTTTGAAGAGCTGGAGATACTGGAAATACTCAATATTACCCCTACCGAAAGTGAAGCCTGGGATATTGTACAAATGGAAGAAATTGAGCGAGAGCTGCTGGACAGCGATAATATGGAATTTGAGAAAGGGGAAGACTGAGTTCCTGTTCCAACCGATTTAATAAGTACCAAAACGCCCAATTTATTCCACTATTTTCTCCACCCTGGCCAATTTGCCATTTGCATTCATGCCTTCAATCACTATCCTAATCTTCTTTGTAACATCGTTGTTGTAAAACTCCAGTTTTACCGATTTATTTTTTTTGTCGGTAAGTACATAAGGATTCCAGTATAAAGTGGTTCTTAAATCAGCATATTTTGTTTGCCCAACTGCATAATCAGGATGGTAGAATTCTTTGTACCCTGTATATCCTGTAATGAGTACACTGTTCAATCCTTTGATATTTTCGTTCTTTCTATCGGCTCCTTTTTTGGTATAAACGGCGATTGCTCCAGAAGCTCCCGAACCTGATGCTGCCATAAAAGGTGGCCTGAAAACCTTGATATACGCGATATCTGTCATCTGAATACCCATCAGGGTTCCTGCATCTGCGGGCATTTCATTTAAAAAGATATCGGGTGTGCCATCGCGCCAGTTGAGGCCCGGCACATTATTACTATTGGCATCTTCTGCGCCGTTGGCCCCTAAAAAGGGAATCGACATGCTTAATCCGGGAACTGTATTTTGCAGGTAATGAAAAATGTCAAGCTGGCCAAGTGCACGTTCATCATTCATCACATCAAAAGCATAGGCATTTTTGCTGTCAAATAATCCGGTTGTATATTTTTCATCCAGCATATCGATGGGCGATTTTATCTTGCTTTGCACAACCACTTCTTTCAATAC
>JBDKLG010000218.1:0-4656 GCA_039795695.1 Bacteroidota bacterium | reverse complement strand
CAGCAAAAACAATTTTAACTACGGCGCATCCGGTATTATTTTGGGTGGAGTGAATACTGGTAAGAACAGCAAATGGACAAGCAGTGCAGTGGCTTTATCTGTAAACCAGATCGCTAATTATAATAACCGGATTCAATTCAAAGGTTTTAATAATTTCAGTTCTTTCACAGAGCAATATCTGGAAGAGTTAATTAAAGACAGAGCCGATTCAAATGCAGCATTGAACAACTATATTTTTGGATCTTCACTGGCTTTCAGAACTTTTTTAATTGATACAATCCGGGGGGCAGGAGGATCAGTGGCAGGTTACCAAAGTCTGGTTCCCATTTCCACAGGCGTTAACCAATCCTATGATGCCAAAACAAGCGGTGGATACCATGAAATTGCCCTGGGATTTGCCGGAAACATGGAAGATAAAATGTATGTAGGCGGCAGTTTAACCATTCCAATCATCAGCTATCAGAGAGAAATTGTCTATAGTGAAACAGATGCCACGGGTTTGTCTACCAACCAGTTTAAAGTTTTCGAATACAAAGAATCTTTCTCCTCACAGGGTGTGGGTATTGGAGCCAAACTGGGTATCATTTATAAGCCGAAAGAATACTGGAGAATCGGTTTTGCTTTTCATACACCACAGCTCATGACTTTCACTGATAAAATCAGTTCTTCCCTTTCGGCTAATACGGAAACCTATGCCGGTAACAGGTTTGAGAGCAGCAATAACCTGAACAGTGGTAATCCGGGAGAAAGAAAATACGATTTAACAACACCCTGGAAAGCCATTGTGAGTGCCAGCTATGTGTTCAGGGAAGTAAACGACACTCGCAGACAAAGGGCTTTTATCAGTGCCGACCTTGAATATGTGAATTATCGCGGAGCCAGGTTTTCTTCGGCCAAGAGCAGTGATAACAGCCTCAACAACTATTACAAAACCATCAATAATACCATCAAGGATATTTACCAGGGTAATGTCAACTTCAGACTGGGTGGCGAATTAAAACTGCATACCATTATGTTCCGTTTAGGCGGTGCCTATTATGGTAGTCCTTATGCAGATGAAAACCTAAAGGCCAACAAAATACTTGCTACCGGTGGGATCGGATACCGCGATCATGGTATTTTTATTGATCTCAGCTATGCACATGCATTCAACCAAGATGTACAGTTTGCCTATCGGTTAAATGACAAGCCCAATACTTTTGCAGAACAAACAGGCGGCAAAGGCAATGTGGTACTGAGTTTCGGGTTTAAGTTTTAAGTGTAGCAAGTAAGAATTTCTACCGCAAGCCCTTTTCCGGTTTTGTACAATACAAGACTATTTTTTATCCCGCAATTGCTTGTATTATGCTGGCTAAGCCTTTTGCATCGGGGCTTAGCCAGGTAATTTCTCCATCTTTTTTAAACCAGGTCATTTGTCTTTTGGCATAATGCCGGGTATTGATTTTTATTTGCTCGATGGCTTTTTCCCGGCTCATATTCGCTTCCAGGTATTCGAACATTTCGCGGTAACCAACGGTTTGTAAAGCATTTTTGGATTTGAAGGGGAGCATTTCTTTTACCTCCCATTCCAGGCCATCTTTGATCATCTGATCCACTCTTTGGTGAATTCTTTCATGCAGCATCTCTTTGGGTAATTCCAAACCAAATTTGAGAATACGAAAAGGTCTTTCTGTTTTTTTTGCGGTCCTGTATTTTAAGATGGATTGCCCGGTGGCCATCAGCACTTCCAATGCACGCATCAGTCTCTGTGGGTTTTGCTTTTCTGCAACTTCCCAGAATGCGGGGTCTTTTTGCTGCAACTCTTTTTGCAGCCAGATCAGACCTTTTTCCTGATAGGTTTGCACAATATGGCTCCTGGTTGCTTCCGGTATTTCGGGCATGGGGTCAATGCCCTCACAAAAAGCCTTAATATACAAACCCGTGCCTCCTACCATGATGGCAATTGGATTTTTGCTAAAAATTGCTGCCACTTTTTCCAGCGCATATTTCTCAAAACTTCCTGCATTGATCTCCTCCTGAATAGAATGGGATGCGATAAAATAGTGTTCTGCCATTTTCAACTCAGCCTCAGAAGGGCGAGCAACACCGATGGACAATTCCCTGAAGCACTGGCGCGAATCTGCAGAAACAATGGCTGTTTGAAAATGCCGGGCCAGTTCTATGGCAAAAGCGGTTTTACCAACTGCGGTAGGGCCTGCAATAACTATAACGGTATTAAGGATTTCACTGCTCATTCAATAGCGATTAGGCTGATTAAAAAACCAACCGGCAGGTTGGTTTTCTGTGGGTGGAAAATGCTTTCTTTAGAAAGTTTCTTCCTGGCTATCCTCTTCTGCTGTGCCGGTATCTTCCTCATTCTCATTCTCACCCTCCTCTCCCTCGGTTCCAAAGCCCTCAGCAGCTTCTGCCAGGTCATATTTTTCTTCGATATCTGTAAATTTATCTCCCAGAAGGCTCTTGGTCCCATATTGTTGCGGGCCAATCCCTTCTATTCTGGAAGTGGCGGGATAAGTGATTTTTGTGTTTTCTTCCTTGCTCACATTAATCAGTTCTATTAAGAAAATCCAGTGTTTTTCAAAATCGTATTCATAAATAAAACGCTGGTTGGTGTCGCGTATTTCAGCACCAATCGTAACCTCCGACATTAATAGGGGGTCTACTTTGTATGTTTTTTCATACTGTGCAAAACTGATTTCACGCCCTCTCAGCCAGTTGTCATTACTACGGTAAAAAGTAGCCTGGTGTTTTGAATCAAACTCATAGGCTTTCAATATCGCGAAGTGTAATTCCTGAAAATGCTGGGTATGCCTGATTACAATATCCCGGTACACGGCATCATCTTCTTCTAAATAAATCCTGAATTTTAATATCGCCATCCTGCTTTTTTAAATGGAAAGAATTTGTTTTTTACGCTTCTTTTTACGAAAATACAATTTATTCAACGGTTGCCAACTTGAGTTCGGCAGCTTTCTGCAGCATAAATGCATGGGCTGCTTCAAAAGTATTGGGAATCAATCCGTCTAATATTGCTTCACGGATAGCGTCTTTGATTACCCCTACCGTTTTGCCCGGACTCAGGTTGAAGCTTGCCATAATCATTTCGCCGGTAATCGGGGGCTGCCAGTTTCGAAGCTGATCAGTTTGCTCCACTTCCTGCATGCGGTTTCTGACCCATTCAAAATTTTTTAAATACCGTTTTACTTTTTGTGGGTTTTTGCTGGTGATATCTGCCTCACACAATAACATCAGGTAATCAATTTCTTCACCCGCATCAAATAATAGTCTTCGTATGGCGCTGTCTGTAATATTTTCTTTGGTAAGGCTAATTGGTCTCAAATGCAGTAAAACCAGTTTCTGTACCTGCTTCATTTTTTCATTCAGTGGCAGTTTTAGTTTCCCGAATATTTTGGGAACCATTCTGGCACCAACCACTTCATGCCCATGAAAGGTCCACCCATGGCCCTCTTCAAATTTTTTGGTAGCAGGCTTGCCAATATCATGCAATAATGCTGCCCATCTAAGCCAGAGGTCTTCTGTATTGGCTGAAATATTGTCGAGTACCTGTAATGTGTGGTAAAAATTATCCTTGTGTCCTTTACCGTCTACATATTCAGCCCCGTACAAATCAACCATCTGGGGAAATATGATGTGTAATAGCCCGGTAGTAAACAACAGGTCCCATCCGATGGATGGCTGCCTGCAAAGCATTATTTTGTTGATTTCATCCGTGATGCGTTCCTGGGATACAATTTTTATCCTGCCCGCATTATCCCTGATTGCCTGCAGGGTTTGGGGGGCAATGGCAAAATGAAGTTGTGCCGCAAAACGGATAGCCCGCAACATTCGCAAAGGGTCATCACTAAAGGTTTGCAGGGGATCAAGGGGTGTTTGTAAAATCTTTTTTTCCAGGTCCTGCAATCCGTTAAACGGGTCGATTAATTTTCCAAAATCAGCCCTGTTAAGACTGATGGCCATTGCATTGATGGTAAAATCCCTTCTGTTCTGGTCATCATAAATGGTTCCTGGCGCTACAGCAGGTTTTCTGCTATGGTCCTGATAGCTTTCTTTGCGGGCCCCCACAAATTCGATTTCAAAATCAGCTAGTTTAATCTGTGCTGTACCAAAATTCTTGAAAAAAGCCACTTTGGGTTTTGGCCGGAAAAGGGAAGCCACTTTGTGTGCCAGATCGATGCCATCGCCCAAACACACGATATCGGCATCCTTGGTTGGCCTGCCAATCAGTTTATCACGTACAAATCCTCCAATCAAATAGCAGGGCATCTGTATCTCTTCTGCAGCCTGTGCAATTTGTTGAAAGAGTTGTAATTCCTTATCGGTACATTCTATTTGCATGGGTTGCAAAGGTAAGCCGTTTCCCGTTTGAATTAAGCCGGCAAAACCCCAAGCAATTGTTCCGTCTGTATTGTATGGGCGCAATTGAAATGCTGCAGGGGGCAATCTTTTTTTCCATGCAGCCCGCAGGGCCTGCAGGAAAGCGGCTCTTTTGTTTCAATAATATGCCGTTGATCTGCTAATGGGCCAAACCCGAAAGCCGGAACCGTAGAACAATACAGTGCCGCAGTTGGCGCATTTACTGCAGATGCAAAATGCATGGGTGCCGAATCATTGACATAATTCATCATGGCATCTTTTTGC
>JBDKLG010000217.1:0-7652 GCA_039795695.1 Bacteroidota bacterium | reverse complement strand
GCTCAAAGTCGAGTACATTTTTTGCCATTGCTGCGCCCTCTTCCTGCCTGATATAGGGAGGGTTACTAATCAGCAAATCTACTACAGGCAAGGATTCCCAGTTTTTTTCATCAAGAAAGTCAAGCTGAAAAAAATCAATATCCACCAGGTTGTCGCGGGCATTTTTTTCAGCCACCAGCAATGCATCGCTGCTGATGTCAAGTGATGCAACCGCAAGATGTGGCAATTGTTTTTTTAAAACCACCGGGATGCAGCCGCTTCCGGTACCAATATCCAGTACCTTGTTCATAACCAGGCCCCCTTGCTTAACCAGTTGTATGGCCCAGTTAACCAGTTCTTCTGTTTCGGGCCGTGGAATCAATACGGATTCATTTACCGTGAATTTCAGTCCCGCAAACCAGGCTTCTCCAAGCACGTATTGAACAGGCCTGTGTTTCAATAACGCTGTTCTTAAGCTGTCAAAATCCGCCTGCTCCATTGCAGAGAACTGTCGGGTCTTTTCTATTAGGCGGGCGGTTTTTGACAATTTTGTAATATGTTCCAAAACCCAGTCGCTAATGGTTTGTGCCTCTCTTTCCTCATAAATGTGTAAGAGCTGCCGTTTCAATTCTATTCGGGCCGAGTCAATAGTCATGCTGCAATGTTACCATCATTTGGCTATTTTTGCCAATTCTCTATGCAATATACTCATGAAGCTTATATGCAGCGCTGTTTGGAACTTGCCCAAAAAGGAGCAGGTTTTGTAGCACCCAACCCATTGGTAGGGGCTGTATTGGTTTTTGAGAACAGAATTATCGGGGAAGGATACCATCTTCAATTTGGAAAAGAGCATGCGGAAGTGAATTGCCTTGCCAGCGTTGCAGAAGCTGACCTGGCACTGGTACCTTTATCAACCCTTTATGTATCATTGGAGCCCTGTGCGCACCAGGGTAAAACACCTCCCTGCGTTGATTTGATTATCAGGCACCGGATTCCAAAACTGGTAATCGGGTGCAAAGATCCCTTTGAAAAAGTAGCCGGTAAGGGAATAGCCAGGTTGAGAGAAGCAGGAATAGAAGTAATTGAGGGAGTGCTGGAAAAAGAAGCAGTGTACCTGAACCGCCGTTTTTTTTGCTTTCATCAAAAAAAGCGCCCTTATATTCTTTTGAAATGGGCTGAAACCGGCAATGGTAAAATGGCAGGAAATTCAGCGGAACGATTGCTCATCAGCAATGAATATACCAACCGGCTGGTACATCAATGGAGATCGGAAGAAGCTGCCATCCTTATAGGAACCAATACTGCCCTGGTAGACAACCCGCAATTAACCAACAGGCTTTACACCGGAAAAAGCCCGTTACGGATGGTGATTGATAAAAAACTACGATTACCCACACAGCTTCATTTATTTGATGGCAGCGTGCGAACCATCCTGTTTAATGAAATAAAGCAGGATACCCGTCAAAATCCCGAATATTGGTTATTGAAAAAAGAAGAAAATACGATCCGGCAAATATTGGGTATCTGTTACCAGCATGAATGGCAGTCTATCCTGGTAGAAGGAGGCAAAGAACTCCTGCAATCCTTTATTGACGAGGGTTTCTGGGATGAAGCAAGGCTTATCCAAAATGGCCGCTTAAGGGTATCGGAGGGGATGGATGCACCCAGACTGAAAAAAGCACCTGACAGGAAAGAACATTTGCAATCCGATACCATTTTTTACTATTCCAGCCGTGCATCCGACTGATAAAACAAATTTCTTCATGTTATACCTTATTGGAAGTATTCTATTAACCAGTTACCTCACGCTCGCATTTAAAGTATGTGAAAAATACAAAGTCAATATTTTTCAGGCAATCGTTTTCAATTATATCACCTGCGTAATAACCGGTTCCATTGTAAACGGGTCATTCCCCATCAATGGGGAAATTGTGCAAACGGCCTGGTTCAAATGGTCATGCATGATGGGTGTATTATTTGTTTCAATTTTTAACCTGGTAGGTATAACAGCCCAGAAAATCAATGTAGCAGTAGCTTCGGTGGCCAATAAGCTCTCGTTGATCATACCGGTTATCCTCTCTGTTTATCTTTATAGTGAAACCGTGGCGGGCTGGAAATTGGGTGGTGTAATATTGGCATTGGTGGCTGTTTTTTTTACCTGTTACCAAAGCAAGGAACAGGAAGCAGGAAAAGATGCATACGCAAAACGCTGGGAATATGTATTGCCATTTGTATTATTTGTAGGAAGTGGCTTACTGGATGCATTGATCAATCATGTACAGAAAACCTATGTAACCGAGCAGAATAACAATGCCTACTTAATAAGCGGTTTCTTTAGTGCAGGAATCATCGGGTCATCGGTTTTAATAATACAGGTCCTCAGAAAGAAGCAGTCATTTGCCTGGAAACACATGGTTGCAGGTATCATTATTGGGATACCCAATTATTTTTCAATCTGGTGTTTGGTAAAGTTTCTTAAAATAAGCCCCTGGCAAAGCAGTGCCAGCATTCCTGTAAACAATATGGGAATCGTATTGTTCAGCTCACTGGCTGCATGGATATTGTTCAGGGAAAAATTATCGCGCATTAACTGGCTGGGAATTGTTTTATCGGTTCTGGCCATTTACCTCATTGCATTTGGAGACAACTTATGAATGGGATTAATTTTTACCAGACCATCGAGAAAGCCGCTTTTGCAGAGTTTAAGGACAGGGGCAGCAAATTTATTGCCTATGCAAAACCTGTTCAAACTGCAGACGACTGCAAACAGTTTCTGCTGGAATTGAAAAAAGAACATCCCAAAGCCGTACACCATTGTTTTGCCTACCGTTTGGGTAGCGATGGGATGCAGTTCAGGGTAAGCGACGACGGCGAACCCGGCGGAACAGCAGGAAGACCCATACTGGGTCAGCTTGACAGCAAGCAGTTAACCAATATTTCAGTTGTAGTAGTGCGGTATTTTGGAGGCACTTTATTGGGTGTTCCCGGGTTGATAAATGCCTATAAAACAGCTGCAGCAATGGTTTTACAGTTAATCCCCATTGTTCAGAAACCTATTGAGATACTGTATGAACTGCATTTTGATTATACGCTGATGAATGAAGTGATGATGGTAGTTAAACAATCCGGTTGCAGTGTAGCGTCTCAGGAAATGCAGTTATTCTGTATACTGAAGATTGGTGTTCCCAAAAACAAACTCGAAGAAGTACTGTACAGGATAAAAGAAATTCATGCAGTAGAAATGGTCAAACTGCCCTGAAATCAGGCTTTTCCGGTTAGTTTATACGCATAAAGACCCACCACTTCTTTTATAAAATACCCCCATTGTCCGAGCAGTGTTATATCTGGCAACAGGGTGTATTCAATGGTATTTTTTTTGGGTACTACTTCAAAATCACAGGAATAGGGGATACAGTCAAAGCCCTGTTTTTGAAAAGTGCTGACCGACCGTTTCATGTGAATGGCCGAAGTGATTAATACGTATGGAGGAGCCAGTTTTAAAGAATCGGTAATTTTTTTCGAGTAAAAAGCATTTTCATAAGTATTCCTTGAGGCTTTTTCGATAATAATATCGGAATCCCTTACACCATTGGCCATAAACTGTTCACGAAGAAAAATGGCTTCTGCAGGCTCATCCTGGCTTAGAGAACCCGTTCCCCCGCTAACAATTATTTTTTTGATGATACCCTGGTGGTATAAATTGGCGGTCTGAATAAACCTGTCGGCATTGCCTCCAAAATAGCCATTTTTCGATTTGTCGTAGCCGGCCATTCCTCCCAGTACAATCCCTGCTTCATAAACTTTTCCTTTAGGGAGGGGGCTGTTATTAACCTGCCAGTTACTTACCAAAGCCCGGTAGAGAAAGGGGTTGGTAAAAACAATGAAAAGAAATACCAATAGGTAATACAACCTTTTTTTAAGCAGGGGGTTTTTGGCAAATTTCATCCAGACAAATAATATTACCAGCCACCAAAAAGGGATTAATAAAAAAAGCAGCACTTTAGAAAAAATAAAAAACATGGTATCTAACTATTAATGGGAGCTTGAGTTGTCAAAATTTTTACTTACCACCGGGTCTTTAATGCCTGACGAATAATCATAAAATCCCCGGCCTGTTTTAACACCCAGTTGCCCTGCCATTACCATATTCACCAAAAGCGGGCATGGGGCATATTTAGGGTTGCCAAAACCATCCTGCAATACTTTCAGGATGCTTAAGCAAATATCCAAACCAATAAAATCGGCTAACTGCAGGGGCCCCATGGGATGGGCCATGCCCAGTTTCATGATAGTATCAATTTCTGTTACACCTGCTACGTTTTCATATAAGCTATGGATGGCTTCGTTAATCATGGGCATCAGAATTCTGTTGGCAACGAAACCCGGATAGTCGTTGGCCACACAGGGTATTTTCCCCAATTGTTTGCTGATATCCGTGATAATTTCCGTTACGGCAGCTTCTGTGGCGTATCCATTAATGATTTCCACCAGCTTCATTACCGGAACCGGATTCATGAAATGCATGCCAATCACTTTTTCCGGTCTTTTTGTGGCTGCGGCAATTCTGGTAATGGAGATGGAGGAAGTATTGCTTGCCAATATAGCATTTGCAGGAGCATGGGCATCCAGCTCAGCAAAAATTTTCAGTTTTAATTCGCTATTCTCTGTAGCCGCTTCTACTACCAGATCGGCATTGATCACCCCTTTTGCCAAATCTGTTTCTGTGCTCAAACGCAATAAAGATGCTGTTTTTTCATCTGCAGTTAAAGCATTTTTTGCAAGCTGCCTGTCCATGTTTTTTTCAATGGTTTGCATGGCCCTGTCTAACTGGGCTCGGCTGATGTCAACCAGTACAACTGAAAATCCGTTTTGTGCAAATACATGTGCAATACCATTACCCATGGTTCCCGCTCCAATAACGGCAATATTTTTTACGCTCATACGGAATAGGTTAAATAGTCCCTGGAAATGTTGAACAAATGTACGGGTAGGATATTTATCTGCGTGTCAGACTTTTCTGCTATTTCTTTTTCTTGAAATCACCCCTTTTCCATGCCTTGATAAAATCTGCCCATGCAGCAGGATTCAGGATATTCATGGGGGGAACCTGCCCGCTGTAATAAGCTTTACTGGCTTGCTGACGCAGCTGGTAATTAACCGCTTCTTTGCCATCGGCAGGTAAACTTGCCAAAAGCAGCCTTCGGGTAGCTTCATCGGTATTTTTTCTGGCTGTTTCGTATAAATCGTCGGAAACCTTATTGTTTACAAAATCGCGTTCAAATTGCTCTCTGGTGGGGCGGGGTTTCAATATGGTGGCAGGCAGGTATGCCGTATCGCTAACCAGCAACTGGATTACACTGTATTGGTTCTCAGTCAGGTTTTTGGGTATTTCTATTGACCTGTTTTTGAAACCGATGCTCGAAAAAGTAATTCTGTCGCCCTTTAATACGGCAATGGAGAAAACCCCGTCAAAACTGGTGATGGTTCCCCTTCCCCTGCCTTCTACGATTACACTACAGGAGGGAATGCCTTGCAAACTGTCGGCAGTCATCACTACCCCATACAATTGCACAATTGAATCGCGATAAGGGTTTCCTTCCTGGGCACTGCTTTTCTGCAGTATAAAGAAGGTAATTACCGGTAAAATGTATCGTAGCGTTTTCTTCATTCGGTTCAAAAATACAAAGCCTTTATTCACAAAATACAACCCTAATATACGGATGCAGCAGGAAACTCAGGAATTTGCGACAAAGTAAAGCCGCCGGGGGTTAACTTTGCAGCCCGAATCCTTTTTTAACAAAAACTTTCGTGATGACAGAAGCAGCTATTCTTAATGCACTCAGCAATGTACAGGAACCAGATCTGGGTAAAGACCTTGTTTCATTGAACATGATCAAAGACATCAGCATAAATGGAAACGAAGTAAGTTTTACCCTGGTACTCACTACCCCGGCATGCCCCATGAAGGACATGATGCGGACGGCCTGTGAAAATGCCATCAAAATACTTGTAAACAAAGATGCCAAAGTGCAGGTGAATTTTACTGCTGAAACAACCACTACCAGAAAAGACAACCAACAGGTACTGTCTGGCGTAAAAAACATTATTGCGGTAGTAAGCGGAAAAGGAGGGGTAGGAAAAAGTACGGTTGCCGCCAACCTGGCCCTGGCCCTGGCCGAAGGGGGGGCTTCTGTAGGCCTGATGGATGCGGACATTTACGGACCCAGTGTACCCATGATGTTTGGCGTGCGGGGCGAAAGGCCGCTGATGCGTGATGTGAATGGAAAGGGAATGATTGTTCCCCTGCAAAAATATGGCATCAGCCTGATCAGTATTGGATTGCTGGTGGATGAAAAAAATGCCGTTGTATGGAGAGGTCCCATGGCCAGCAGCGCCATTCGGCAGTTTATTACGGATGTTGACTGGGGCGAACTGGACTACCTCATCATTGATATGCCACCGGGTACCGGAGATATCCATCTGACACTAATGCAGATAGTACCGGTAACAGGAGTGGTCATTGTTACCACTCCGCAGAATGTTGCACTGGCAGATGCCAAAAAAGCCATTGCCATGTTCGGTCAGGCTCAAATTAATGTCCCCATTATCGGACTGGTAGAAAACATGGCTTATTTTACTCCGGCAGAATTGCCCGATAACAAATATTTTCTTTTTGGAAAAGAGGGGGGCAAAAGGCTGGCCGAAGAATATGAACTCGCTTTCCTGGGCCAGATACCCTTAATTCAAAGCATCCGGGAAGGAGGCGATAACGGCGTTCCGGCCATGGTAGGAGAGGATTCCTTGACACAGAAAGCTTTTCGCGATTTTGTTTCGGTAGCCGTTAGAAATATTGCCTTGCGTAATGCCAACCTGGCTACTACAGTGCCCATACAAATGATTCCTTAACGGGCTGCAATGCCAATAGCAGCCGCGGTTGCGACGCTCCATTCATCACTATATCATGGATGGAGCTTTTCTTTTATTATCTTCGGGTTATGTACAATTTACCCCACTACAAAGAAAAAGATGCGGCGGTTGTTATCGACTTTATGAAACAACATCCTTTTGGAATGCTGGTGGGTGTTGATGTTCACAACAAACCCGTAGCCACCCAGGTCCCTTTTTTATTTGTTGAGAAAGAAGGTGAACTGTATTTGCAGGCCCATATCATGAGGGGAAATGATCACCATCTGGCATTTGCCCATAACTCCCATGTATTGGCCCTGTTTACCGGCCCCCATACTTATGTGAGTGCAAGCTGGTATGAGAACAAACAACAGGGATCTACCTGGAATTATATGACCGTACAGGCCAAAGGAACTATTTCCTTTCTGGAAGAACCGGCTTTGCTGGATATTCTTGACAGACTAACCAGCTACTACGAAAATAACCCGGCTTCACCTTCTCTGTATAAAGAGTTACCGGAAGAATATATCACGCGATTATCCAAAGCAATTGTTGGTATTGAAATAAAGGTTACTGCTATAGAACATGTTTTTAAACTAAGTCAGAACCGCGACAAAAAAAGCTATGAAAACATCATTGCCCAATTGGAGCAAAGCCATGCAGGTGCAGCAGCCATAGCAGCGGAAATGAAAAAACGAAAAAACCAACTCTTTCCTTCATGAAAGCTTTTTTATCAATAGTATTGTTGGTGCTTGTTTCGGCCTGTT
>JBDKLG010000216.1:0-3125 GCA_039795695.1 Bacteroidota bacterium | reverse complement strand
TGAGCCGCAGCCGTTATTGGGGTACGCCTTTGCCCGTGTGGAGAACAGAGGAAGGAGATGAGGAGATTTGTATCGGCTCAATTGATGAGTTAAACAGCCATATCAGAAAAGCCAATGAAGTGCTGGGTGGGGAAGTAAATAAAAACTACCTGCACGAAGGAATCCTTGATTTGCACAAGCCTTTTGTAGATGATATCATCCTTGTGAGCAAATCCGGGAAACCCATGAAACGGGTACCCGATTTGATCGATGTATGGTTCGACAGCGGTGCCATGCCTTATGCACAATGGCATTATCCTTTTGAAAACAAAGACCTGATTGATAAAGGAGAAGCATTTCCTGCCGATTTTATTGCCGAAGGAGTTGACCAGACAAGGGGCTGGTTCTACACCCTGCATGCACTGGGTGTGATGCTGTTTGACAATGTTGCATATAAAACAGTGGTGAGTAACGGATTGGTGCTTGATAAGGACGGCAACAAAATGAGTAAACGCCTGGGCAATGTGGTCAATCCCTTTGAAACCATTGAAAAATATGGAGCTGATGCAACCCGCTGGTACCTTATCACCAATGCATCGCCCTGGGATAACCTGAAATTTGACCTTGCCGGTATACAGGAAGTACAACGCAAATTTTTCGGCACTTTATACAACACTTACCAGTTTTTTGCCCTTTATGCAAATGTGGATGGTTTTGCATTTGAACAAAGCTATCTGCCATTGGCAGATAGGCCTGAGATAGATCGCTGGGTTTTATCCTCGCTCAATACCCTGGTGAAAAAAGTAACCCACTCAATGAATGAGTATGAGCCCACTCTTGCAGGAAGGGCAATTGAAGAATTTGTGGACGAACATTTGAGCAACTGGTATGTTCGTTTGTGCCGAAGAAGATTCTGGAAAGGCGACTATGAAACGGATAAGATCAGTGCCTATCAAACCCTGTATGAATGCCTGGAAACCATTATCCGCCTGATGGCACCCATTTCGCCATTCTTCAGCGAGGCAATTTTCCGCAACCTGAATGGTATAACAAAGAGATTTGCTGCCGAATCGGTACACCATGCAAATTTCCCTGTTGCCAATGAAGCTGCCATCGACCTGCTGTTGGAAGAAAGAATGCAGCTGGCCCAGGATGTATGTTCCCTCGTATTATCGCTCCGTAAAAAAGTGAATATCAAAGTGCGGCAACCTCTGCAAAAAGTGATGATCCCTGTTTTGAACGGTGATATGAAAACCCAGCTGGAAAAAATCGAAGACCTGATCAAAGCCGAAGTGAATGTGAAAGAAATGGTCTATATCACCGAAACGGAAGGGGTGATCAGCAAGAAAATCAAAGCCAATTTCAAAGCCCTGGGAACCCGGATGGGTGGAAAGATGAAAGCAGTAAGTGCAGCCATCAACCAGCTTTCTCAGTTGGAAATAGCCGGTATTGAAAAAGAAGGAAAAATTTCGCTAAATATTGATAATGAATTAGTTACAATTGAATTAGCAGAGGTTGACATCCTTGCCGAAGATATTCCGGGATGGAGTGTGGCCGGTAAGGGCGCATTAACCGTAGCATTGGACATTACCTTAACCGAAGAGTTAAAACAGGAGGGCGAAGCCCGGGAATTTGTGAACAGGATTCAAAATATCAGAAAAGAAAATGGTTTTGACCTCACAGACCGTATATTCGTGACCGTGCTTGAGAGTAAAATACTCAAGCCGTCGATTATTCAATATAACGACTATATTTGCCGCGAAATTTTGGCAGATACCATTGACTGGGTGCATCAGATGCAGGATGGCACTGAAATTGAGATCAATGATGTCCTGTTAAAAGTGGTAGTAAACAAAAAAGGATAAACACTTATGCCTACTAAGAAACCCGCTCCAAAAAAAGCAGCTCCTGCCAAAAAGGCGGCTGCCAAACCAGCACCCAAAAAAGTAGTACCGGCTAAGAAAGCGGTTGCAAAGCCTGCCCCCAAAAAAGCAGCCCCTGCTAAAAAAGCAGTACCGGCTAAAAAAGCGGCACCTGCTAAGAAACCTGTTGCCAAAGCGGCTCCTGCCAAAAAACTGCCTGCCAAGCCAGCACCTAAAAAAGCGGCACCTGCTAAAAAGCCTCTTGCCAAAGCAGTTCCTGCTAAAGTAGCGGCCAAACCTGCACCAAAACCAGCAGCTGCCAAAGCAGTTCCTGCTAAACCGGCCCCCAAAACTGTTGCGCCTGCCCCAAAACCGGTAGCTGCCCCTGTTAAACCAAAAATTGAGGTGAAAGCCCCTCCGGCTCCACCCGTTAAACCCGTTAAAAAAACACCAGAACCTATCAAAGAAGTAAAAGTACCTAAGATCAATACTAAGACAAGTATTCCTTACAAGCCCGGATATACACAAATGGAGAAAAGAACAGATGCAGCCAGAACCAATGGCGATCCGTTAGTAAAGTACAGCGATGGCGACCTGAATGAGTTCAGAGAACTGATTACCAAAAAGCTGGATGCAGCCAAGAAAGAACTGGCCTATTTGCAGGGGTTGATTACCCGTAAAGATGAAATGGGTGGCGACAATGACGATGCCCGCTATATGACCATGGAAGACGGTAGTATGAGCATGGAAAGAGAACAGTTAAGCCAGATGGCCAGCCGCCAGATCACTTATATCGATCACCTGGAAAAAGCGATGATGCGTATTGAAAACAAAACATATGGCATCTGTCGTGTTACCGGAAAACTGATTGATAAAGCCAGGTTGCGTGCAGTTCCGCATGCTACTTTAAGCCTGGAAGCCAAGCTGGGACTGGTAAAACCCGCCCCCGAAGTTCCCCAGATTTAATTTGCTTAAAAAATATAAAAGGTCGCTGCAAACAAATCAGCGACCTTTTTTAATGTCCGGATCTGTTAAATAAATAAGGGTAAGTTTAGTAAAGTGGCGCAGCGGGAAGGCCACTGTCTGCAGGTCCCCGCATCATTTCACTTCCTGCATGTCTACCAAACGCTTATAAATCCCATTCTGTGCCAGTAATGAATCGTGGCTGCCCCTTTCGGCAATTTCCCCTTTTTGCAATACGATAATTTCATCTGCATGGCGGATGGTAGATAAGCGGTGGGCAATAACCAGTGAGGTTCTGTTTTGCATCATATTATTGATGGC
>JBDKLG010000215.1:0-8258 GCA_039795695.1 Bacteroidota bacterium | reverse complement strand
ATCGGAATATCAATTCCGATATTTTTGTGATGGATGCAAAGCCCGGGGCAGTGGCTAAAAAGATCACGAATTGGAAGGGATCGGACAATGGCCCTGTTTGGAGCATGGATAGTAAGCTGATCGCCTATTTTAGTTCTGCTTCTGAAAACTTTACCGAGTATGAACAACCGATCTTAACCTTGGTAGATGTGGTGAATGGCGGTGAACCTAAATTATTGTCGAAAAGTCTGGATAGGCCGGTGGGCAATATCAAATTCTCTAAGGATGGGAATCATATTGGTGTATTGATCTCCGATGATCGGGAAAGATACCTGGCACAATACAATACACAAACCGGTGCCCTCACCAAAATTGTGGGTGGCAAAAGAAGTATTGGCGCATTGCAGGCGCATTCTTTGAATAATTGGGTAGTGAGTTTGAGTGAACCCGAATTGCCTACCGAATTATTTGCGGTGGAAAATGGGGTATTGAGAAGATTGACCAAACACCAGGATGATTTTCTGGCACCGCTGGAACTGGCTAGTACAGAGGGTTTCAGCTCAAAGTCGAAGGACGGGAATATGGTTTCGAGTATTCTCTTGCGTCCGGCCAATACGCCTGCCAATCAAAAACTGCCTACCATTTTTTATATACATGGCGGTCCGGTGGCACAGGATGAATATGGTTTTGACCTGACGCGTCAGATGCTATCTGCAGCGGGCTATGCGGTGATTGGTGTGAACTATCGGGGCAGTAGTGGCCGTGGTTGGGATTATTCCAAAACCATCAGCGCCGATTGGGGCAATAAAGAAGTGAAGGATATTACCAGTGCCGTGGATTATGCGATAGAAAAAGGAATTGCCGATCCGGATAAGCTGGGCATTTGTGGATGGAGCTATGGCGGCATCCTAACCGATTATATGATTGCATCGGATACCCGTTTCAAAGCCGCTTCCAGCGGTGCCGGTGTGGCCATGGTTTCTTCCCTGTATGGGGTGGATCAATACATCCTACAATACGATAATGAATTGGGTGTGCCCTGGAAGAATATAGATAAGTATCTCTCCCTCTCTTATCCATTTTTAAAAGCCGATAAAATAAAAACACCTACCCAGTTCATGGTAGGTGAAAGTGATTTCAATGTTCCTTCTCCCGGAAGTGAGCAGATGTACCAGGCATTGCGATCATTGGGTATTCCTACAGAGTTGATCATTTATCCCGGGCAGTTTCATGGCATCACGGTGCCGAGTTATGTGAAGGATCGCTTTGAACGCTATATCGGTTGGTTTGATAAGTACCTGAAATAATATTGATCAATTTTAACTTTTGGAAAGTTTTAAACTTTCCAAAAGTTTCAGGCAGATGCCTGATTACCTGATCAACACCGTTCTCGTTTGTGTAGTATGTGCCGAAAAAATTCCGAGTGCATCGCCACTTAAATTATTGGGTGGATTCACGGGCGCCGTACCTCCGCTAAAACCATTGCGCGCCTGTTGCGAGAGGGAATAGAAATAGGAAAAAGTTTCCCGGCTGATACACTGCATTTCAATCTGTACCAGATCGCCCGCAACCAGATCAAGGTCGGGATCATTGCTGCGTAAGGGGCGCTGGTTGGTGAGGCCATTATTCAGGTTGTCGTTAAATGCATAATAGGTTTCATCGGGCTTATTATTGACCTTCTGTATAAACCGGTAACTATTACCCAGCATAACAGGATCGGTGTACAAAGGAATCACATTGATCCTGTCTTTTCCGTTGGCAGTAAAATAACTTAATACCAGGCTATCCAGTTTTACCGCCGCAGGCATACTGCTTTCAGCAGTATATTTTTTACCCTCGGCCAAAACACTTAAAAAATAAGTCCTTCCTTCCACCCCTTTCAGGCCATTGGTTTTATAATAACCATTTCCACTATAAGTAAGGGTGTCTCTCTGGTTGGTATTATCGGATACAATAACCTGGGCATTCAATACCGGCGGATAATTATTGGGCTCATTAAAATTCACCGACCTCGTAAGCCGTATAAAATAGGGCCCCGGCTGGTTGGTAATATTTCCTTCAATTACCAGCCTTTCTGCATTGTTGCTCAGGTCCAGTTCCACTACTTTTTTACAGGAGCTGAATAAAAAGACCAGTACACTTATCCAGATAAAATTGATTCGTATGTTCATCTCTCTATAGAAAATTAAAATTTGAAATTATACGTGATGCTGGGCACCCACCTGAATAAAGCTGTTTGCTCGGACTGTGTTTTAGACGGGTCATTGGGGTCGTCCTGAAATGCAATACTGTAGGCGTTTTCGCGGCCATACACATTATAGAGACTGAAATTCCAGCTGCTCTGGTAGCGGCCCTTTCTTGCTTTTTCATAGGTAGCGCTCAGATCAAGCCGGTGGTTTGCCGGCATGCGATTGGCGTTCCTGTTGCTGTATTGAAAAACAGTTTGGTTGCCAACCGTATATTTTCCGGTTGGAAAAGTGACGGCATTGCCCGTATTATACACAAAGACACCGGATAGGGACCAGTTTGTATTGAGCTGGTAAATGCCTACCAATGCAAGATCATGGGTGCGGTCCTGTTTTGCGTTGTACCATTGGTTGTTATTGATTCCCTCAATCAATCGCTCTGTTTTTGAAAGGGTATAGCTGATCCATCCGGTTAACCTGCCCGTTTTTTTTCTGGCAATCAATTCCATTCCATAAGCCCTTCCCCGGCCATACAATAATTCACTTTCCACATCGGGCGCGGTATTGATTTCGGCGCCGGACTTATAATCTAATTGGTTTTGCAGGTTCTTATAATAGATTTCAACACCCAGCTCATACTTGTTGTCTCTAAAACTTTTTGCAAGACCAACACTATACTGGTCGGCAATTTCGGGCTGTATATTATAGGAATTACCAATCCACTGGTCGGTTGGATTGGAGGCGGTTGAATTGCTCAATAAATGTACATGCTGGGTATTGCGTGCCAAACCTAATTTGATGCTTGTTTCCTCATTTACCCTGAAATTGGCTGTGAGCCTTGGTTCCAGCCGGTAATAGGTTTTGCCCCATTCTCCCTTTGGCAGAACAATGCTTTCTGTTTTTACTCCATTGTTGTAAATCTGGTAGGTAGTGCCTCCCAATAATGTATATGCCGAAAGCCTTAATCCATAATCCAGTGTAAGCAGTTCATTGGCTTTGTAATTGTTGTTGATGTACAAAGCATTTTCCAGCGAAGACCTTCCTTCTTTGGTTAAACTATTGTTCACCGTTCCGGTAAATGTGCTTGGCGCAATGGTATGGTGTATGGCATTGATGCCAAAACGTATGGCGTTCTTTGGATTGAGGTAATAGGAAAAATCCTGTTTCAGGTTCCAGTCGCGGATATTTGAGTTGATATTAAAATCCGTGGCACCATTCCTGATCTTGATATTGTAATTGTATTTGCTGTAGATAAGCGAAGTATTGGAAAAGAGTTTATCGCTCAAAATACTGTTCCACCTTAAAGTGCCTGTATTGTTTCCCCAGTCAATCCCAAAACTATTGCTAAAAGAAAGCAGATCTCTCCCAAAATAGCCGGAGAAATAAATCCTGTTCTTATTGTTTATTTTAAAATTGGCTTTTGCATTCATGTCATAGAAATACAATTTGTTGTCTTTGAGATTGGGAGAAGCGATTAGAAAAACATCGGCATAAGTGCGTCTTGCGGAAACAATAAAAGAGGATTTTTCTTTTTCGATCGGTCCTTCAACGCTTAGCCTGCTGCTGATCAGCCCCAATCCACCGCTTACATTAAAATCCTTGTTATTGCCTTCTTTCATTTTTACATCCAGCACAGAAGATAGGCGACCGCCGTATTGTGCAGGGCTATTTCCCTTGATAAGTGTGGCATCTTTAATGGCATCGCTGTTGAATGTGCTGAAAAAACCCAATAAATGTGAGGCATTGTAAACCGGGGCTTCATCAAGCAGTATGAGGTTTTGATCGGCTGCTCCTCCCCTTACATAGAAACCGCTATTGCCTTCTCCGGCCGATTTAACGCCGGGCAATAACTGAATGGTTTTTAGCAGGTCTTTCTCACCAAAAATCACCGGCAGTTTTGCAATGTCTTTGATATTCAGTGTTTCGGTACCCATGGTGGCTTTTGTGAGCCTGTCGTCTTTTCTTTTGGATGAAACGATTACTTCCGTGAGGGTTGATTTGCCCGTTAGTTTCCAGTCGAGCACCACCGAACTGTCTAAATCCAATAAGATTTTTTGTTCGGCATAGCCGATATAGGAAACCCGCAGGTTGTATTTTCCTTTGGGCAGGGAAATAGAATAGAATCCATAATCATTGGTAGAAACGCCCGATTTTGTTTTGTCTTCTGTTTGTATGATGGCCCCAATAAGGGATTCGCCGGTTTGTGCGTCTCTGATGGTGCCTCTTACCGTATATTTTTGTTGGGCAAAGCCGGAAGACGCAATGATTAACAGAAAGCATAAAAAGGCGGCAAGCCTGCCATAGCAATACTTCATTAGGGAACTTGTTTTTACAGAAAACAAAATTCAAGTAAAATAGTTCGATACGGGGTGGGCGGGTTAAAAATTAACAATTTGGCTGATATAAAAAAAGCTGGTTAATTATTAACCAGCTTTTTTTATTTAGTTATTTCCCCTAACCGGGTAAGGGGGCCTTTTGGGCGTTACCGGTGGGTTTTTCTCTAATTCTTTGAGTGCCACTTCAATGGCTTTTTGCAATTGAAGATCATTGCCTTTGATTATTTCTGCAGGTGTTTGCTCTACTTCAATATCGGGAGCAACACCCACATTTTCTACAATAAAACCATCTTTTGTCCAGATAGCCACATTGGGAGCGGTAACCGAACCGCCATCAATAAATTCGGGGAAGCCTAAAATGCCCACCAGTCCTCCCCAGGTTCTTTTTCCAACCAGGGTACCAACTTTGAATTTTCTGAACATCCAGGGTAACATATCACCGCCCGATCCTGCTGTTTCATCTATCAGCATTACTTTTGGCCCCTGTATGGATGCACTGGGCGATTTCAAATCTTTTCCATAGCGCATATTCCAGTAAGCCTGCTGTGGGTTTAAGAGCAGGTTAATATAATAATCTGCCAAGCTGCCCCCGCCATTAAATCTTTCATCCACAATAATCGCTTTCCTGTTTGCCTGCGGATAAAAATATCTTTTGAAATATTCATGGCCCAGCCCTGCGGTATTGGGAACATATACATAAGCTACCTGGCCATTGGTGGCTTCGGTAACTTTTTTCAGGTTGCCCTCTACCCAGTCGCGGTTGCGCAATGCTGCTTCGTTTTCAACGGGAACCACTTTTACCTGCCTGGCATCTTTTCCATCGGGCGATGCGCTGATAGAAAGCTCGGTAATTTTACCGGCCGTATTTTCAAAATAGCGGAAAATATCGTCCTGGGCAGATACTTCGTTGCCGTTTACGGCAATGATATAATCACCTGTTTTTACATTGATACCCGGCTCGGTTAAAGGTGATTTCAGGTTGGGATTCCAGTTTAATCCACCATAGATTTTTTTAATCTGGTAGCGGTTATTGGCAATGGCATAATCGGCTCCCAGCAAACCGCCGCTTACCCTTTGAGGCAGGTAAAAGGGATCGCCGTTATTGGTAAGCCGGTGGTGGCCCACACCCAGTTCGCTGCACATCCACTGTATGAGGCTGTTTAAATCGCTTCTGCAGGAAAGCTCCGGAAGAAATACTTCATATTTCTTTTTCACCGCGGCCCAGTTGGTACCATGCATACCGGGATCATAAAAATAATCGCGGTTTACCCTCCAGGCTTCTTCAAACATATTTTTCCATTCGGGTATGGGGTCTGTTTTAATTTGTATGGCTGCTGTATTGATGGCTCCCTTGCCGGGTACGGGTTTGCTGCCCGCATCGCCGATATTCCAGGAATTGCCTTTTGCATAGAGCATTTTTTTACTGTCGGCAGAAATTACATAGCCGTCCATCTGGGTGATGTCGGCGTCTTTGCGTGTTTTCAAATCGTATTTATGCAAAGTGCCCGATCCGGAATTGTCTGCAGGAAAATCGATGTAGTAGATTTCTCCTTCCTTACCCACACCCAGCTGGCCATAATTACCCGCAGGTATGGGCAGGTCAACAATCCTGTTTTCCATACCCTCCCAATCGATGCGCAACTGCTCATTTGTTTTTTCTGCTTTTTTCTCTGCAGGTTTTCCTCCCGAAGCGGTATCGGCTTTGATGGCTTCCTCGTCGTTTTCTTTTGCAAAAGGAGAAAGGGTTTCTTTCTGCAGTGTTACCAGGTAAATGGAATTGGTAGCGCGCATATCCGCATTCGACTGGTCGAACCAGTTAATAACAGGGCCCGCATTGGTGGAAGCAAAAAAGTAAAGATATTTTCCGCTTTTATCAAATTTTGGATCGGAGGCATCGCTTAATCCGTCGGTAACGGCAAATGATTTTTTTTGTTCGAGGGAATAGAGATAAACCCTTTTAAACTGTGTTTCCGTTAGTTTGGTATACGACATCCATTTAGAATCGGAAGACCAGTTGCCAATCATATCGCGGAAAGGGCCGGGTGAATAGAGTTCATCTGCATCAACCTTGCTGATAACCCCCGATGCAATATCCAGTATGTATAAGTTCCGGCCATTATCGGTAAAGCCGATTTTTTTACTGTCGGGCGACCATTGTGCATAGGCATAAAATCCGGTGCCGCTTAATTTGATAGCAGTGGGCGCTGTTTTACCATCCTGCGATTTTAAATGCAGCTGGTATTCACCGGAAGCATCAGAAAAATAAGCGATGGTTTTTCCATCGGGCGACCATACAGGAAATTTTTCGTGTACGCCGGCACTCTGTGTAATATTCCGGTAATCACCTTTTTCTGCGGGTGCGGTAATGATTTCGCCCCTGCTGTCAAAAACAACCCTTGCACCGGTGGGAGAAATATCTGCGGAGCGTATATGATCTGCCCCTCTTACAAAGCGGCTTCTTAACTCAAGCAGATCGGCGGCAATACCTATTTTGATTCTGGTAACAGCATTGGCAGATGAGATCGAATGCAAATATCCGGCCTGTTCAAACACAATGCGGCCATCGGGTGTGGCAGAAGCATTCAGTACGGGGAAGTCGGTGAATTTGGTTATCTGTTCAATTTTTTTTGTGGAAGTATTGTAGGAAAACAGGTTAAACTCGCCGTTGCGGTCGCTTCTGAAATAAATGGTATTGCCTACCCATTGCGGGTTAACATCATTGCATCCGTCGGCGGGTTGCGGGATTTTAATATCGGACTTATCGGTAAAAGAAAAAATATGGATGGTTGAGATCATGCCACCCCTGTAATGTTTCCATTGCCTGAAAGCATCTCCCAGCGGGGTATAAGCCATTTGTTTTCCATCAGGCGAATAGCTTGCCCAAAAAGAATTGGGTATTTCCAGCTGTGTGGCAATGCCCCCGCTAAGCGCTACCGTAAACAGTTGTGTGTAGCGACCGGTAAACACGGCTCTTGAAGAAATGAACAGAACATTTTTTCCGTCGGGAGAAAAACCTCTTACAAGATCCGGGGAGGGATGCCAGGTAAGTCTTTTGGGAACACCGCCTTCAACGGGGATGGTATATACATCCGTATTGCCATCATACTGTGCGCTGAATGCAATTGTTTTTCCGTCGGGAGAAAATACGGGAGAGGATTCAACGCCCCTGTCGACCGTTAATCTTTTTGGCTGTGAGCCGTCTGCTTTGGCCACCCATAAATCTTCCGCATAGATGAAAGCAATATTACCGGCACTCACAGCGGGCTGCGACAGCATCCTGGTATCGGTATTGTCGATGGCAAGCAATGGACTAACAAAGCCTGAAAAAAGCAGGCAATAAATAAGTTTTAAACGTTGCATGTTTTTGGGATTGATGTGAAGGAAAAGGGGGATATAATATTAGAATAAAAGAAGGAGAATCCAAAATCCTGTTTGAAGCGGATGGGAAAGGTTTTAGCTGGGCAGATAAATAAGCAGGTAAAACAGGATAATTGTAAATTACAGTGATGGGTTGCGGTGGAAATAAGCCGCGTAAGGGTCTAAGTACATACGCAAGAATTCAATTAATTAGCCGCAGATTTTTACAGAGGATACAGATAAATCTGCTGACCAGATAGGGGCTGTTCAAACAATTAACCAAACCAGGACAAGAATAAAAGCATGAAAACGAAAAACTGTTACAGGTATTTACCGGTGCTGGCCCTCCTGTTATGGTATCTGCCCTCATTGGTAGCACAGCAACAGAAGCCGCAATTCA
>JBDKLG010000214.1:0-12571 GCA_039795695.1 Bacteroidota bacterium | reverse complement strand
CAGGAAAAAGGGGAAAACGAGGTCTGTTGGGGTGCATCCATGCCAGGTAGCATGTTCGAGCGGGGAAAAAATATGCCCCCAGCTACCGGGATTATTTACCAGAATCATCAGAGCAACGGTGGCTCCCCGGAAAACATCCAAAGAATAATAGCGTTGGTTCATGGCAGGTATTTAAGTGCTGAAGGTAACAAAGAAAACAAGATATATCCTTCAGAATTTAATCTCGCCTATTTGCAGAATGAATGAAGGTCAGTCGCAGAAACTATTTGATTTTCCTGATTTCTTTCCTGTTTTTTTGAGCGGATTTATTGTTACTTTGTATATTATTCACATGAATGAAGCTTGTATGTCTAAAAATGTCCTGATTACTGGCGGAGCCGGTTTTATTGGCTCACATGTGGTGAGACTATTTGTAAATAAATATCCCGATTACACCATCATTAACCTGGATGCTTTGACCTATGCAGGCAACCTGGAAAATCTAAAAGATATTGAAAAACAATCCAACTACCGCTTTGCAAGGGTAAATATCCTGGATGCGGCTGCACTGGAAAAAGTATTTGATGAATATGCCATCACAGATGTGGTACACCTTGCAGCAGAATCTCATGTTGACAGGTCAATTGTATCTCCCCTGGATTTTGTGTATACCAATGTGATTGGTACCGTAAACCTTTTGAATACGGCAAGAAACAAATGGAAAGACAATTATGCCCAGCATTTATTCTACCATATTTCCACCGACGAAGTATATGGCAGCCTTGGAGAGACCGGTTTATTCACAGAAACAACTCCTTATGATCCCAATTCTCCCTATTCTGCCAGTAAAGCTTCTTCCGATCATTTTGTAAGGGCTTACCGTGAAACCTATCACATGAAAACAGTTGTTTCCAACTGTTCCAATAATTATGGTCCATTTCATTTTCCCGAGAAACTGATACCGCTGTTTATTAATAATATCATTGCAGAAAAACCCTTACCCGTTTATGGAGATGGCTTGTATACCCGCGACTGGCTTTTTGTAAAAGACCATGCACTGGCCATTGACCTGATTTTTCACAAAGGTGTTGACGGAGAAACCTATAATATAGGCGGGTTTAATGAATGGCGAAATATTGACCTGGTTAAATTGCTCTGTGCACAGATGGATGAAAAACTGGGCAGGGAAAAAGGTCATAGCGAGAAACTGATTACCTATATCAAAGACAGGCCGGGCCATGACCGCAGGTATGCAATTGATGCTTCAAAAATCAACCGGGAACTGGGTTGGAAACCAACTGTTACATTTGAACAGGGCCTGAGCGAAACCATCGACTGGTTTTTGAATAACCAAAACTGGTTAAACAATGTTACCAGCGGTACCTACCAGCACTATTACGAATCCATGTATACCAACCGATAGTTATGAGAGTGGAGGAAACAGCATTAGCAGGATGTTTATTGATTCACGATACTTTTTTCGGTGATCAAAGAGGCTATTTTTTTGAAAGCTTTAACCGGAAAACTTTTTTTGACCAGACAGGCCTGGACCTCAATTTTGTTCAGGACAACCAGTCCAGGTCTCAACGAGGGGTTTTGCGTGGTTTGCATTTTCAACACGGCGAATATGCGCAGGCTAAACTGGTAAGGGTTTTGAAAGGCAAAGTGCTCGATGTAGCTGTTGACCTTCGTAAAACTTCGCCAAATTTTGGAAAACATATTGCTGTTGAATTATCGGAAGAAAGCCATACCCAGTTTTTTGTTCCAAGAGGATTTGCCCATGGCTTTGTTGTATTAAGCGAGGAAGCTGTTTTCTTTTATAAATGTGACAACTACTATAATAAGGCTACGGAAGGAGGTATCATGTACAATGATCCCAAACTGGGTATTGACTGGCAAATAGCACCGGCAGAAATTTTATTGTCTGAAAAAGATAGCCTTCTGCCAACATTGGCTGAGATAACTGACAATTTAAAATTTTAGATTATGAAAGGCATTATTCTGGCCGGAGGATCGGGAACAAGATTGTATCCTATTACAAAAGGAATCAGTAAGCAGTTAATGCCTGTTTACGATAAGCCCATGATTTATTATCCCCTTTCTGTATTAATGCTCGCTGGCATTCATGAAGTACTGATTATTACCACCCCCGAAGATTCGCCGCAATTTCAGCGTTTATTGGGCAATGGATCAGAACTGGGGTGTAAGTTTGAATATGCAGTGCAGGAAGTGCCCAATGGGCTGGCACAGGCATTTGTGATCGGAGAAAAATTTGTAGGCAATGATAAAGTAGCACTGATTCTTGGCGACAATATTTTTTACGGGGCAGGTTTCAGTAAGCTTGTACAATCGTTTAATGATGTGAAAGGTGCGGCTGTATTTGCCTATGAAGTAAATGACCCTGAAAGGTATGGTGTGGTTGAATTTGACAAGAACAATAGGGCTATTTCTATCGAGGAAAAACCTGCAAAACCCAAATCAAATTATGCCGTACCCGGATTGTATTTCTATGATAACAGCGTGGTTGCAATTGCCAAAACAATGCAGCCTTCTGCCAGAGGCGAATATGAAATAACCGATGTAAACCGAGTCTATTTGCAACAGGGAGCTTTGCAGGTTGGTATTATGAACAGGGGAACTGCCTGGCTGGATACCGGCACTTTTGACTCATTTGCAGATGCCTGTGAATTTGTAAGGGTAATCGAAAAACGGCAAAGCCAGAAAGTAGGTTGTATTGAGGAAGTTGCTTACAGAATGGGATACATTGGTGATGACCAGCTAATGGTTTTGGCAGATAAATATGCCAAAAGCGGTTATGGCGAATACCTTCGGCGATTGAAAAAATAGTGCAACGGAATAGCGCAGTCCCGTTCAACAACTAGCAGGAGCTAAGTTTTATACCTAAGCCAAACAAATCCTGACCGTTTTTGTTATAGTTCTTTATGAATGCTTTTACCATCAAAGATTTAGAAAATTTATCCGGCATCAAAGCCCATACCATTCGCATTTGGGAGCAGCGATATGGTTTTTTAACACCCGGCCGCACCGATACCAATATCAGGTATTATTCCAACGATGAACTGCAGAAAATACTGAACATAGCCCTGCTGAACAAATACGGGTTCAAAATATCTCATATAGACAAAATGAGTGCTGATGAGATGTCGGAAAAAATATTGTCTCTTGCCCAAACATCCGCACAGCAGGAAAGAATTGTACATGAACTGATCAATTGCATGTCACGTATGCAAATGGATGAATTCGAAGAAGTAATCGATCGGTATATCAAATTAAAGGGGGTCGAAAAAACCATCCTGCAGATTATCTTTCCATTTCTCGAAAGAATTGGCATACTCTGGCTTACAAAGCACATCAATCCGGCCCAGGAGCACCTGGTTACCAATATCATCAGGCAGAAACTGATAGTGGGTATTGACCAGGCAAAATCGACTCTCAGTTCAAAAAAATTGTTGCTACTTTTTCTTCCGGAGGGCGAACACCACGAATTGGGCTTATTATTCATACACTACCTGCTCAAAAAAAGAGGCATCAGGGTATTGTACCTGGGTGCCAATGTTCCCATGAAAGACGTGGCTTTTGTAGCAGAACTTGTGAAACCGGATTACCTGTTTGCACACCTTACTTCTCTGACAGCAAATTTTAGTTTCGATAAATTCCTGCTCAATCTTCAGCATACAATGCCGGCCAGCCACTTTATTATCTCAGGTATGATAACCCAGTCTTTTCCGAAGAAAGCCCCCTTGCATGTACAATTCAAAAAATCACTTGGAGAAGTAATGGATTGTATCAACGCCCTATAAAAAAGACGAATTAAACCAAATTTTATTTCTAAATAATTGATTTTTAATTGCTTAAAATTAAAAGAAGATTTTGTTAGTTTTCATATTTTGTTTAACTTTGTGCTAATAAAAATTAAACAAAATGTCTGCACATGAATTTAGCCAGTTATTGCTTTCCAACGCAGAATTTCTAAAACCATTTGCGATAAACCTTACGCACGACAATGAGGAAGCGAAGGATTTATATCAGGAAACCCTGTTCAGGGCCTTGGCCAATAAAGACAAATACCATGTGGGTACCAATATCAAAGCATGGCTGTACACCATTATGCGCAATATTTTTATTAACGATTATAGAAAGAAGACCAAAAGGGGGGCTTTAGTAGATGCTGACGCTAATGAGTTCCTGCTTAACTCCCGTTCTGCAACAACAGCGAATGAAGCCCTTGGAGGCCTGCTTGGAAAAGAAATACAAAAAGCGATTCATCATTTACCGGAAATATTTCGCAATCCCTTCCTGTTATACTTTGATGGGTTCAAATACCATGAAATTGCCGGAATGCTTGGAGAACCATTGGGTACCATCAAAAGCAGGATTCATTTTGCACGCAAACTATTGCGCCTTCAAATTCAACGCTATTAATCGGATTTCAGCTAACTTTCTGATACCATATTTTGAATAGAAAAGTAATCATTATCGGTAGCGGTTTCGCGGGCCTTTCGGCTGCATCCTTCATGGCGAAAGCCGGCTGGGAAGTTACTGTACTGGAAAAACACGCGATTCCCGGAGGAAGGGCAAGGCAGTTGCTTGCAGAAGGATTTACCTTCGACATGGGCCCTAGCTGGTACTGGATGCCGGATGTTTTTGAAAGATATTTTGAACAATTCAGTAAAAAAACTTCCGATTATTATGCGCTCACCAGGCTCGACCCTTCCTACCGCATTTATTTTCCAGACGGCCCATTGGATATACCTGCAGATTTTACCGCATTGAAAAAACTGTTTGAATCAATCGAAGAAGGAGCAGGAGAGCAATTGGAAAAATTTATGTCAGAAGCTGCCCGTAAATATGCCATCGGAATAAAAAAACTGGTATTCAAACCCGGGCTTTCTTTAAGCGAATTTCTCGATATCGATCTGATGAAAGGCCTGCTGAAACTGGATGTATTCAGTTCCATGCGCGCACATGTAGCCAGATATTTCCGGCATCCCAAACTGGTTGAAATGATGGAGTTCCCTGTTTTATTCCTGGGGGCTTTGCCCGAACATACCCCCGCTTTATACAGTCTGATGAATTATGCCGACATCAAAGGGGGCACCTGGTATCCGCGGGGTGGCATGTTTCAAATTGTGAAAGGAATGCATGCTTTGGCAACCGAACTCGGTGTTCAGTTTAAATTCAATGAAGAAGTAAAAGAGATCAAAGTAGCAGGAGGAATTGCAAGCGGGCTTGTGACTGTTTCCCCCAAGGGAGAAGAAAAAACCTATCGGATGGATGCAATAATTGGCGGTGCCGATTATCACCACATTGAAACAACCCTCTTACCTGCGGCATATAGAACTTACTCAGAGCGATATTGGGAAAAAAGAGTAATGGCTCCGGGTTGCTTGCTTTATTATGTGGGGCTCAATAAAAAAATAAAAAACTTACAGCACCATACACTTTTCTTTGACTCCTCTTTTGCTGTTCATGGGAATGAAATTTATACAAACAAAAAATGGCCCACCAATCCATTGTTTTATGTAAGCGCTACTTCCGTAACCGACCCCTCCCTTGCACCGGAAGGATGTGAGAACCTGTTCCTGCTGATTCCTGTGGCAGCCGGACTGGAAGGCGATACGGAAGAATTAAGACAAAAATATTTTGAACTGATCCTGGATAGGATGGAGCAATATTATGGACAACCCATTCGGGATGCAGTTATTTATCAAAAATCATTTGCACAGAAGGATTTTATTAGCGAATACCATGCTTTTAAAGGAAATGCCTATGGTTTGGCGAACACTTTGGGCCAGACAGCTGTTTTAAAACCATCCTGCAAAAGTAAAAAAGTCAACAACCTTTTTTATACCGGTCAGTTAACGATTCCCGGACCCGGTGTTCCTCCCAGCTTAATTAGCGGCGAAGTGGTGGCAGGAGTAGTGCTCAAGCAGTTCGGATACAAAAAATATGCTGAAAAGCCAGTAGTAGAAAATTTAGTACAGGAATAAAATTGAATCAGGTTAATAACTTTAATAGATGTTAGAAATACAGGACCAATTAACCGCAGATTTATTTGTATGATCTGCGGCTGAAAAATGAATTGTTGTGCAGGTATTTTAACCAATACAGCTAATTAACTTAAGATGATTTTATATTGGTATTTAAAAAACAGTAACCCCCAAAAAATATGATGAACCTGTTTCATGAACTGAGCCAAGAGTGCAGTAAAATTACCACGGACAGGTACTCTACCAGTTTTTCCTCGGCCATACAATTATTGCACAAGGACCTCCGGAAACCAATTTATAATATCTATGGCTTTGTTCGTTTTGCTGATGAGATAGTGGATACTTTTCACCAGTACGATAAGAAAATTTTATTGGAAGAATTCAGTGAAGCAACCTATACTGCCATTGAACGCGGAATTAGCCTGAACCCCATTCTGCACAGTTTTCAATTAACGGTAAATGCATATAAAATAGACAGGGAGCTGATCAGGGCCTTTCTTCATAGCATGCGGTCAGACCTGGAAAAAAAGCAATACGACAGGGCGGGATACCTGGAATATATCTACGGAAGCGCAGAAGTGGTGGGATTGATGTGTTTGTGTGTTTTTTGCAACAATGACCATGGTTTGTATGAGCAATTAAAACCTTATGCCAAAAGCCTTGGTGCAGCTTTTCAAAAAATAAATTTTTTGCGCGACATGAAAGCAGACTTTGAAAAATTAGAACGGACTTATTTCCCCGGTTGTGATTTCTCTAATTTTACGAGTGCAGACAAGTTAGCCATTGAGGAAGATATACAAAGAGATTTTGACCATGCATTGGAAGGAATAAAACGTCTTCCATTAAAAGCCCGTTTTGGTGTTTATGTAGCATTTAAATATTACCTCAGTTTGTTCAAAAAGATAAAAAAAATGCAACCCAAAAACATCATGGAAAAAAGAATACGTATTCCTGATTACGACAAGATGCTCATTCTTGCAAAAGCAGGTATCAGAAGCCAGCTCAATTTATTGTAACCAAACACCCTCCAATGAATGTTGTAGAACAGGTAATATTAGTAGATGAAAATGATTTAGCAACCGGTGCAATGGAAAAAGTTGCAGCACATGAAAAAGCCGTATTGCATAGGGCATTCAGCGTTTTTATCTTTAACAATAAGGGAGAAATGCTGCTTCAGCAAAGAGCTGAAAACAAATACCATAGCGGCGGACTTTGGACAAATACCTGCTGCAGTCACCCAAGACCCGGCGAACCAACTATAACGGCAGCTTTGAGAAGACTGGAGGAAGAGATGGGATTTACCACAGAAATTAAAAAAATATTCGATTTTGTTTACCGGGCTGCTTTTGAAAATGGTCTGATAGAAAATGAATATGACCATGTTTTTGTAGGCGTTTACGACGGGCCGGTTCAGCCGGACAGCAGAGAAGTAAATGCGTTTGTTTATGCTGATATGGCAGCAATCAGTTCAGCACTGGAATCCGATCCGCAAAAATATACAGCCTGGTTCCATATTGCCTTTCCGAAGGTAAAAGAATGGTGGGAAAAATCCTTTTCAGCAGTGGTTTTTTAAAAATTCACTTATCTTCTCTTAAATAAGATATGAGCAGGCCTCCAAAAGCAATCATCATTGGCGCCGGAATTGCCGGCATAGCTGCCGCCATCCGGTTACGCATGCAGGGAATGCAGGTAGTCGTATATGAAAAAAACAATTTCCCGGGGGGTAAGCTAAATGGATTTAATAGCGATGGCTTTCAATTTGATGCCGGCCCCAGCTTATTTACCAAACCCGAATTGGTGGAAGAGCTGTTTTTATTGGCCGGTGAGCCGGTATCAGCTTATTTCTCCTACGAGAAATTACCCGTTTCCTGCACTTATTTTTATGAGAAGGGGCCTATTGTAAAAGCCTATGCCGATCAGCAACTGTTCGCCAAAGAACTGGCAGAAAAGTTGGGAGAAAAAGAAGAAAATTTGAAAAATTACCTGAAAAAATCCAGGGTAGTTTATGAGAGAATCGGAACAGTTTTTTTGAATTTCTCACTCCATAAAATCAGCACTTTCTTTAAAGCAAATATTGGATCTGCACTCAAAGCATTCCGCTGGTCGCATTTATTCAAAACCATGCACCAGCTTAACCGGGCTTCTTTTTCCAACCCCCTAACGGTGCAGCTTTTCGACAGATATGCTACCTATAATGGAAGTAACCCCTACCAGGCACCCGGCATGTTGAGTTTAATTCCACATATCGAACACAATGAAGGAGCTTACTACCCTCAGGGGGGCATGATAAGTATCACCAATGCATTGTACCAGCTGTCACTTAAAAAAGGCGTGCTCTTCGAATTTGAAGCACCGGTGGAAAGAATAATTCAAACGGAAGGATGCATCAATGGGGTGGTGGTAAAAGGGACCAATATTCCGGCCGATATTGTGGTAAGTAATATGGATGTGTACTTTACCTATAATCAATTGTTACAGGATAATAGGAAAGCAAAAAAACTATTGAAACAGGAAAGAAGCAGCAGTGCCCTCATATTTTACTGGGGAATGAAAACAGAATTCCCTGAACTTGGTTTGCATAATATCTTTTTTTCAAAAAACTATGAAGCAGAGTTCGAGCATATTTTCCGGTTAAAAAAAATAACCGATGACCCAACCATTTATATAAATATTACCTGTAAATGTGAACCGGGTGTGCAGGCGCCCAGAGGCAAAGAAAACTGGTTTGTAATGGTAAATGTACCTGCAAATGATGGCCAGGACTGGCATGCATACCGGGAAAAATACCGAAAATCCATTCTCTCAAAACTAGCTGAAATATTACAAAAAGACATTGCATCCCTTATTGAAACAGAGCAGGTGCTCGACCCTGTGTTAATTGAAGCAGGTACAGCATCTTTTATGGGCGCTATCTATGGAACAAGCGCTAATTCCAAAACCGCGGCTTTTGTCCGGCATCCCAATTTCAGCAAGAAGATAAAAGGGCTGTATTTTGTAGGTGGAACAGTACATCCGGGTGGTGGCATACCTTTGTGTTTGCAAAGTGCCAAAATAATGAGTGAGCTGGTATTGGCAGATGTGAAAAAAATGCATGCATAAAATGAAACCGTCCCGCTTAGCTATTGCCACATTTTTAGCTGCACTTTTCCATTTTTGTGGAATCGTGGGCATTTTGTTTACGCCATATAAGGGATGGTTTGTGGCGAATACTGCATTTACTTTATTATTGATGGTGGCCCTCCTCATTTGGACCCTGCCGGGGAAAAAAGCTAATTTTTTTATGTTCATGCTCGTGGCTTTTCTGGTTGGCATGGGTGTTGAAATGATTGGAGTGAATACCGGTAAGCTTTTTGGCACTTACCAGTATGGAAACCTGATGGGTGCTAAATTGAATGGAGTTCCCTGGCTTATTGGTCTGAACTGGTTTGTGGTGGTTTTTTGCAGTGCTTCCATCATGCAATTGCTTCATGAATGGACGCTTAAAAAATTCCTGGCAAACGGTTTCGAAATGTCTGCACCATTGTCTGCTGCTTCCTTTATAACAGACGGAGCTTTACTGGCATGCTTTTTTGACTGGCTGATGGAGCCTGTGGCCCTTAAACTGGGTTTCTGGGAATGGAAAAACAACGAAATCCCCCTGTATAATTACTTTTGCTGGTTTCTGATCAGCATGGGATTACTGTTTGTTTTCCATAAGTTCTTATTCGTTCGCGCCAATCATTTCGCAGTACATTTGTTCCTTATTCAAGCACTTTTTTTTCTGGCACTCCGAACTTTTTTACCATGATATACCTGTTGATTGTGCTACTTAGTTTTTGCCTGATGGAAGGTGTTACCTGGCTTACACACCGCTATATCATGCATGGTTTTCTGTGGTTTTTGCATGAAGACCATCATCAAAAAAAAGAGCATTTTTTTGAAAAAAATGATGCCTTCTTTGTCATTTTTGCCATACCCAGCTGGCTCTGCATCATGCTGGGTAGCATGTACCGGCATTATTGGGTAGTGAGTATCGGGGCTGGAATCGCTTTATATGGGTTTGCTTATTTTCTGGTTCACGAAATCATTATCCACCAGCGTTTCAAACTCTTTACCAAAACGAATAACCGCTACATCAAAGCCATCAGGTGGGCACATAAGATGCACCACAAACACCTGGGCAAAGAAGATGGTGAAAGCTTCGGTATGTTGCTGGTAGCAAAAAAATACTGGGATAAAGTGAGGCAGGATGCGTCTTTTCAAAAAAACAGCCAGCCTTAGAAAAAACATTAACTCCACTGCATTCAATAACCCCATAATGCCATTGCCCCCAATCTTTGACTATATTATCACAGGTGCGGGCTGCGCGGGTTCAAGCTTGCTCATGAGAATGATGGCCGACCCTTTTTTTGAACAAAAGAAAATTCTGGTAATTGACCGTTCAGCCAAAAAAGACAACGACAGAACCTGGTGTTTCTGGGAGAAAGAAGCCGGCTTATTTGAATCCATCGTGTACCAACGATGGGAGAGGGCAAATTTTTTTTCTGCCAATTATTCAGGAACGCTTTCCTTAAGTCCCTATCAGTATAAAATGATACGGGGGATTGATTTTTATGCATATACAAGAAACAGGGTGGCAGTATCTGAAAATATAAGCTGGCTGCAGGAAAAAATAGATTCGATCGAACAGGAAAATTCCTATGCAATTGTACATACAGCTTCCGGCAGCTTCAGGGCATCGTATGTTTTTAACAGCATTGTTTTGCAACAGCCGGTAATTCCTCCGCACAAACACCTGCTATTGCAGCATTTCAAAGGATGGGTGATTGAAACGAAAAAAAAGGCCTTTGATGCAAAAACTGCCACTTTAATGGATTTTCGGGTTAGCCAGGAAAGAGGGACAAGCTTTTTTTATACCATGCCATTCTCTGCTACAAGGGCATTGGTTGAGTATACCCTTTTTAGTGAAACAGTATTAACACAGGAGGCATATGACCATTCAATAAGGGAATACCTCCTTTTTTTGGGGATAACTGATTATACAATCGAACAGGAAGAATTTGGTGCCATACCAATGACCAATATTTCCTACCCTTTTAATGAAGGAAGAATTATCCATACAGGGCTTGCCGGCGGGCAGGTAAAGGGCAGCAGCGGTTATGCTTTTAATTTTATCCAGAAAAGAACAGCCGGCATTATCCGGTCGCTGAAAACAAAGGGGCATCCCATCGTTGACAAATCAATTGCAGATAAAAAATTCCTTTTTTACGATAGTGTACTTTTGAATGTATTAACCAAAAGAAAAATGAGTGGGGAAGAGGTTTTTGCCCGTATTTTTCAAAAAAATCCAGCGGAAAGGGTGTTGCGTTTTTTAGACAATGAAACGGGTTTTCTGGATGACCTGGCTATTATGAACAGTGTACCAATGGGTATATTTCTCCCGGCAGCCCTACAGGAAATCTTCGCATAAATTAATTCTATTCAATTACTTTTGCAACCCGGCCTTGTAGTACAATGGATAGTATGTGAGTTTCCGAAGCTCCTGATCCAGGTTCGATTCCTGGCAAGGCCACCATATTTTTTCGACCGCCCCGGCTTAAGCTAATGCCGGCCCTGTTGAGCTTACAGGTACGATCGGCATAAGAGTGCTTTATTGATAGGAATAAACCATCGCCATACTTTCCCTTGCCATCTGCTGGTTAAATTCGAAGCAAAGCTTTTTGTGGTTAACCGTGTCGATAATTGTTCCGATTAAACAAAGACCTCCGGTAAACAGGTATAAGATGCCCATCCCATTCTGTCTTACCATAAAGCGCTGTATTCCGCCAACACATACAAATCCTAAAACACAGCCTAACAGAATCTGGTCAGCCTTTCTCCTCTTGCCATTATAAACGGCAATAAAAGTAGCAAGCTTTTCTTCACCCAGGTCCCTGGTGAGATTTTGTAAAAAAACCAGTTCCTCTCCCTCCAGTGCCGGAATCAGGTTAATAAGATTAGGCCTCATGTTTTTTAATTAAAAGGTGAATCAATTGTTTTATTCTGTTAAATATAATCAAAACAGCGAAAATACCCATTGGATGATGATTTATTGAAGCAGCCATATTCATCCTCAGTGCATAGTGTATGGAATGACCAAGCCCGCAACCCGGACAATGCCCGAACCCCAGCAAAGAAAACAGGCAAAGAGAAGTGGAAGATTGATCTGCCGGCAAAAAGAATAACAGGGTTAAGGAAATTAACCAAAAAAACAGTTCAATATTTTGTCGGACCCATTTCATTTTTGATTCAGCTTATGCGATGGCCAATCTGGATGGTTGCAAACAATAAAAACCGGTATTATTTTCCGAATGCGCCAATATTGCTGCTGAATATCTTAACTGCAATGGCCAGCAGTATTACTCCAAAAAACTTGCGTACGGCTAATAAACCCGCAGGACCTAATATCCTTTCAATCAGTTTCAATGATTTCAGAACAAGATAAACCACAATTAAATTGATCACAATTCCTGCCAGAATATAGGCCTCCTCGAAATTGGCTTTTAATGACATGATGGTTGTTAGTGTTCCGCTTCCTGCAATAATCGGAAAAGCGATAGGTA
>JBDKLG010000213.1:0-5536 GCA_039795695.1 Bacteroidota bacterium | reverse complement strand
TTGGCTGCTGCTGCTAAAGCCTGTATGGCAGGAACTGCCTTAAATACAGCCGTTTTTTTGGCCATTCGATTATACACTACGATATACGGGAACTGGGTGATTTTAAAAAACCCGGGTAAATAGAAACTGTTTCCTTCAGAGCCTATCTTAACGTTGGAGTATTGATCAAACTGAAATGCTACTGCAAATTTTGCCAGAATTTCGGGGAGTACATAAGAAACCATCAGCAATTGACAATTCGAAAACAGACCCATATTGCTTTTAAGCTGCGTCATAAAAGTTTTGCAATGCTCGCAATCGGGTGCAAAATAAATCAGTACCAGTGTTTTGTTTTTTTCTATTTGGGTATACGTATATTTTTCACCATTGCTAAGCGTGAGTTTGAACAGGGGATATTCCGCCTGCGCAAAAAGCTGAAAACCCATGGCTACAAAAAAAATCGTGAGGTAAAATTTGGGCAACATATATTTCTTTGTCAACTGAATTTATTGCAAACGCAACTGCTTTAACAGTTCTGCATAAGCAGGGTTGTTTCCGTGATACTGTTGTAATTTTTTTCCCGTAACAAGGGCTTTGTCTATCTGTGCCGTTTGCATATATAAAATGGTGAGCGCATTTAGTACTGCACCATTATCCGGCTCCAATAATAAAGCCTGTGTAAAAACCGTTTCGGCTTCCCTGGTTTTTTTGTTTTGCTGCAAGAGTAAACCATAATTGTACCGGGCCCTGGTATTGTTTTTATTAAGCGCAATAGATTTTTTCAAAGCTGTTGCTGCATTGGGATAATCGCGCAGTTCGGCATACAATAAACCAAGGCTGTAAAAAATATGGTCGCTGCCGGGTTCTATTTCAGCAGCTATCTTTAATTGTTTTAAAGCTTCGTTGTTATTGCCGCCGGCATTTAATACGGTGGCAAGGTTTATCCTGGCAATGGTTAAGAGGCTGTCTTTTGCAATAGCCCTGTAATAAAATTTTTGGGCAGAATTTATTTCGTTTTGCTTTCTGTAATATTCGCCCGCCTGCACATTACCCTGTGCAAAATCGGTTTGGTAAAGTACAAATTTGTCCAGTTCTGCTTTTGCGTTGGCATAAGCATCATAAATGCCTGCCGGTATTTGTGCCGGTGCAATCGTAATATACAAATCAGCTGCTGCAATCCTAACCGCCCGCACAGCATCGGTTAATAATGGTGCTGCCGCATTCAACCATACACTGGCATCATATACACTCAAACCCCGCAATGCTTCATAACGTACCTGTGCATTTTTGTCGTTCAACTGGTTCAGCAAAGTATTTCTGGCCGTAGCAGATCCCAGGCGGCTGATATATTGTATGGTTGCAGCCTTAATAATCGCCGGGGTAGCCGTATCCGCAAGCAGCTTATTCAGGTGCCCCTCACTCTCCCTGTTTAACAAACTGCCCGGTATCAGGTCGTCTGAAAAATGGTGCTTTCTGTTTTTGCCAAAATTTGCCGCTATCTTATCGGCCGCCCATTGTGCACCCTTGTTTGCATGACAGGTATTGCAGGTATTGGGCGTAGTATATTTCACTGTTTGATCGGGCCGGGGAATCCGAAAACTATGGTCGTGTCTTAAATCATTACCCATATAAACCTTTGCAGGCATATGGCAGGCAATACAGTTAACTTCCAGGGTACTGGCTTTGTGCATGGTATGCCCTGCCGCTGCATATTTATCGGTATTGTGGCACTGCCCGCAAACAATTGCACCGTCCATTTTCAGTTTGCCTGTATGCGGATTGTGGCAATTGCTGCATTGCACACCCCTGCTGAACATTTTACTCTCGGCAAAAGAAGTGTAATTATAATCTTCTTCGCGCACCTGCCCATCTGCATAAAAAAATTCTGTGGTAGGGGCTTCGGGAATAAAATCATCCAGCATTTCTTTTCCGGGTAATACTGCGCCGGTAATATCCACACGCCGCGCATGGCAATATGCACAGGTATTTACCTGGGCAATCTGTCCTTCATTTTTATACAAACGCAATAAGGACCCCAGCGTTTTTTCTCCCGCCTTATAAGCACTGCCATTGATATAGCTGATATGGTTTTTGCCCGGCCCATGACATGATTCACAGCTTACATTGATCTCATTATAGCTTGTTTGATAGCTGTCTTTGTTTAAATCATATCCCTTGTTCAGATTGGTGCTGTGACAACTGGCACACATGGTATTCCAATTTTGTCCGTTGCCCGTCCAGTGCAGCCAGTCATGCGGAGCTAGTTTTTGATTGGGATACTGGTGAAACCATTTTTTTGCCCTGGTATCCCAGGATGCCCTTGTAGCCTGCATCCTGCCTCCGGGAAATTCGACCAGGTATTGCTGTAAGGGCTCGATACCAAAACTGTATTTTACTTCATAATCATGATTCAAACCATCTTCGCCTTCTGTGTTGATGAAAAATTTGCCGTCTTTTTTGAAAAAGCGCGACTGAACACCATCTGCAGAAAAACTGACATTGTTGAAATTCCCTTTTACAGAACTGTCTGTGGCCGGCATCATGGCTTTGTGGTGCTGTGATGCAGCCCATTGGGTATGTTCTGTTTTGTGGCAGGACTGGCAGGAAAGATTGCCCACATATGCATTTGCCGATTCTTTTGCTGCCGTTTTATCGGGTGATTGGCAAAACTCCAGTACAATAACTGCCAATGCCGAAATAAGCAATAAAGAAACAATGATGCGCATATTCATAGCTATCCGGATTGGGCCGATGTTTTACAGGATAAAAATAAGGTAAAGAAAAGAGGAAAGTAGAATTAGGGATTAACGAATTGGCTAATTCGCTGATTGTGGAAGAGGGGGATGCTATTTAGGATGAAGCCCATCCTTGGCTAATTGGGTTGATGGTCTTGCTTATTTCAGCCAGCCCTGCTCTTTATACCATTGAATACTATGCTTCAAACCGGCTTCCAGTCCATACTGTGGCTCAAAGCCCAGATTTTTAATTTCACCTGCATTTACGGCCCAGTTCCTGGCTTCAAATTCTTTGAGTCTTTCCCGGTTAATGATGGGGATCTTGCCGGTAATTTTACCAATGGCTTCTGCAAATATGGCAACAGTTTTTACTACCCCTCCCGGCAAAACCAATGAAATCGTTTTGACTCCGAGTTCTTTTTTAACAAGACGGTTAAATTCTTTGGATGTATATACCTGCAGATCGGAAATCAGGAAATTTTTTCTTACCGCATCAGATTCCATGGCAAGAAAAATGGCCCGGCACAAATCCTGTACATGTACAAAACTTAACAATTGATGGGAGCTGCCGATATACACTTCAAAATGGTTCTGTATGGATTTCATCAGGAAAAAAACATCCTTATCCCTGGGGCCATATACTGCTGTTGGATTGATGATCACAAAGGGGAAACCCTTTGTGTTGTACAATATTTTTTCGGCTATTAACTTGCTTTTACCGTAGCCGGTTAATGGTCTGGGTACCTGATGGGCTCCTACAGGTTCGTCGGTTTCCGATGGGCCAAATGCCGCGAGGCTGCTGATTAATACAAATTTTTCCGGTACCTGCTTGTTCCTGATCAGGGCATTCACCAGCCTTTCTGTATTACCGGCATTCACTGTTTCATAATGCTGGTTGTCTTTGGCGCGCGTAATACCGGCATTGTGTATTACATAATCAATTTTACCAAATCGCTCCGTAAAAGAACGGATTGATTCATTGAGCAATGCATCTGATTCAAAATCCATTTCCAGAAAACCCAGACCGGGCTGGCGCAAATACTGCTTACTGCTCGACCTGCGAATACCCGCAACCGTATGATAATTTCTATGCAGGGCTTCTTCCACCAAATAGCTGCCTATAAAACCGCTGGCACCTGTTATCAGGATATTTTTTTTCATTCGGCAAGTAGCGGGTTTAAATATGTTTGATAAAACTCCTTCTTCTTTTGTGCTGAACGGCGTCGAAATGTTTCCAGATGGATAAAACCTTATTATTTACTTCCAGCATGTGATTGGATTCTGCATAAGTAACCCCGTGCTTATTATAGCTTTTTGCCAACTCATGAATCAGTAAGGCGTTTACACCCTTTCCCTGGTATGCATCATCGATGGCTATCAAATAAAGGTCGGCCAGGTCATTTTTTTTCAATGCCTTAAGTATGTGAATGAATCCAAAGGGAAACAGTCCTCCCCCGGCTTTTTGCAGGGCTTTGGACAAGGATGGCATGGTAATGAGGAAGGCAATTAATTTGTCGTTTTCATCCAGTATCAATGAAACAAAATCGGGTTTGATGAATCCGAAATACTGTTTGGTATAGTAGGCAATTTGTTTTTCGGTTAGCGGAACAACGCCATATAAATCGGAATAAGCAATATTGAGCAGCTGAAATACCTCGTTCACATAAGGCAATACGTCTTTGGCTTTTTTGGCTTTAACTATCTGCAGCTTGTAACGCCTCTGAACAACCTCCGCCATTTTGACCATCTTGTCGGGAATCGGGTTGGGTATTTTGACTTTATACTCTACCCAGTCGGCATCTTTTACAAAACCCATTTTCTCCAGATACTCCGGATAATAGGGATGGTTATATACCGTAGCCAGGGTGCCCACCTGGTCAAATCCTTCCACCAGCATTCCCTCGTGGTCTAAATCGGTAAAGCCCAATGGGCCGTGGATGGCAGTGAGTCCTTTTTCTTTGGCCCATTCTTCCACTTCATTCATCAGTGCTTTTGCGATGGCTTCATCTTCTTCAAAATCTATCCACCCAAAGCGGATATATTTGTTTTTCCACTTTTCAATATAAGCATGGTTAATGATGGCGGCAATACGGCCTACCACTCTTTCGCCCTTATAGGCAAGCCAGTAGCGGGCTTCGCAATAATCAAATGCCGGATTTTTATCCTTACGCAGGGTTGCGGCTTCATCAAAACGCAAAGGTGGTACAAAATAGGGGTTGCCTTTAAAAAGGCGATAGGGCAAGTCAACAAATGCATTGAATTGCTTTTTGGTGGTAACCTCTTTGATTACAATACGCATGAGAATATTTTGGATAAAAATAGGTCTTATCTCCTACCGGCCCTTCTACTTAGCTGTGTTGTTTTTCACCGGCCCTGTTAAGTACCTGTAACCTGTTGGCAACTTTGATGATTTTATCGATGGCCATATCCAGCTGTGCCCTGGTATGGGTAGCCATGATAGACATACGAATCAAAGAAGAGTCGCTTCTTACGGCGGGGGATACAACCGGGTTTACAAAAATACCCTCTTCAAACAATTGCTGGGTAAACTGGAAAGTGAGTTGGTTGTCGCGTATATAGATTGGTATAATCGGCGTTTCGGTGGTATTGATATCAAAACCCAGATCCTGCAGGGCATTGGTAATATAAGTGGTATTGCTCCACAATTTTTCCAGTCGCTCGGGCTCTGATTGCATAATTTCCAGCGCTGCCATGGCTGCCGCAGCGGCTGATGGCGGTGTGCTGGCACTGAAAATCATGGGTCTTGCATGGTGCTTGAGGTAATTCACCACTTCTTTGGTAGAAGCAATAAAGCCCCCCAC
>JBDKLG010000212.1:0-7209 GCA_039795695.1 Bacteroidota bacterium | reverse complement strand
CGGATGAATCAATGTTTTTTTACTGTTTCCAACCAGTGGTTGCAATACAGAATCCGGGAAAAATTGTTTCAGGGCTTTGTATCCGATGGCGGTTGTATCGGCCGCTTTTGAAATATTGGTATCTGCTACCAGATAGGGAGGGGTTATTTTAGGAAAAACGGTTAAAAACTCTTTGAAAGAAAGGGGCATTTCTCCGGACAGGTCTATCTTTTTTTCTTGGCAACCCGCCAATAACAATAAGAGCAGGAAGGACAGGCAGTATTTCATAGGCCAAAGATTTGGGTAAAAATAATCTCTTTCGGATTTGTTCAGAAATCTAAGTTTTTTTATTGGATTAAAAAATTTAGATTTACCTAAAAATAAGTTTAGGTAAATGATATTTACGAGTACGGAAGAAAACTATATTAAAGCCGTTTATCATCTCCAGCAGGAGTCTGGCAATGTGTCTACGAATGCTTTGGCAGCGGAGTTGCAAACCAAAGCTGCTTCCATTACAGATATGCTTAAAAAACTGAAAGCCAAAAAATTGCTCAGTTATGAGCGGTACAAGGGGGTACGGTTAAGCGGGGAAGGGAAAAAACTGGCATTGACCATTGTTCGCAAGCACCGTTTATGGGAATATTTTTTGGTAAACACCCTGCAATTCGGCTGGGATGAAGTGCATGAAGTGGCGGAAGAACTTGAGCACATCAGCAGTAAGAAACTGATTGAAAAACTGGATAGTTTTCTGGGTTATCCCAAATTCGACCCGCATGGAGACCCGATTCCAGACAATCTTGGAAAAATGGAAACACAGGAACAGGTTAACCTGATTGATTTTCCACTGAATAAACCCGCCGAAATATGCAGTGTAGGAAGCCAGTCAACAGCATTGCTCGAATTATTGCGGCACAAACAAATTGGGATCGGATCCAGACTGGAGATTAAACGAAAATTCAGTTTTGATCAGTCAGTTGAAATAAAAGTAAAGGGACAAAATGCATTTACCATCAGTCAGCAACTTGCACAAGTGCTGTTTGTGAAAAATATTTAGCATGACAAACAACCTGTTAAAGGATGCTTCATTAAGTGAGGTACATGAATCGGTGGACACTTCTCTTCCGCGAAAGGGCTGGAAGCGCATACTTGCTTATATGGGTCCGGCTTATCTGGTAAGTGTGGGTTATATGGATCCCGGAAACTGGGCCACGGATTTACAGGGTGGGGCCAAATTCGGATACCAGCTTATATGGGTTTTATTGATGAGTAACCTGATGGCCCTGCTTTTGCAAAGTTTAAGTGCAAGGCTGGGTATTGTACGGAGACGTGATTTGGCACAGGCCAACAGAGAAGCATATCCACCCCTGGTTAATTTTTGCCTGTACCTGCTTGCCGAACTGGCCATTGCCGCCTGTGATCTGGCAGAAGTGCTGGGAATGGCCATTGGTATTCATTTATTAACAGGGTTGCCGCTAATCTGGGGAACGATTATTACCGTTTTGGATACTTTTCTTTTTCTTATCCTGCAAAGATTCGGCATCCGAAAAATGGAGGCATTTATTATTTGTTTGGTGGTAATTATCGGGGGGGCATTTCTGATTGAAATCCTCCTGGCTAAACCACAATTGAATGAGGTGGCAAAAGGATTGATACCCGGTTCATTAAACAATGAAGCACTCTATATTGCAGTTGGCATTATTGGGGCAACGGTGATGCCCCACAACCTTTACCTGCACTCGGCACTGGTGCAAACAAGGAAAATAAGCTCAGATAAAAAAGGGATACTGAAAGCATTAAAATACAACCTGATCGACAGTACCATTGCACTGAATGCTGCTTTTTTTGTGAATGCAGCAATCCTGGTACTTGCAGCCAGTGTATTCTTTACAACAGGCAATACCCAGGTTGCCAAAATTCAGGATGCGCACCAGCTATTGCAGCCTCTGTTGGGAACCAAACTGGCACCTGTTCTATTTGCTGTGGCATTGATTGCTGCAGGCCAGAGTTCAACATTGACGGGCACTTTGGCAGGTCAGATTGTAATGGAAGGTTATTTACAGTTGCGCATCAATCCCTGGCTGAGGCGGCTGATAACCCGATTGATTGCTATTATTCCTGCCGTAATAGTCATTGTATTTTATGGGGAAGAAAAAGTAGATGATTTACTTGTTTTCAGCCAGGTTATTCTCAGCCTTCAATTGGGTTTTGCGGTAATTCCGCTGATACATTTTGTGAGCGATAAACAAACCATGGGAATCTATGCCATCAAATCCTGGGTCAAGCTGGCTGCCTGGCTCGTTGCCATCGTGCTGATATGGCTGAATGTAAAGCTGGTAGGGGAGGAAGCCTGGCAAATTTTTTCATCTCCGGTGGGCTGGTACTGGAAAGCCCTGTTGTTTCTGGCTATACTGCTTTTTGTATGGCTGTTCATTACCATGACATTTCTCCCACTTGCCAAAAAAAGAAGAATCAGGCAAAGAGCCAGTTTACACGGAGAAGCAACAATCCTTTCCAATCTGTCGGTTAAACAAACAAAATGTATTGGCATTGCACTTGATTTTTCGGCTGCAGATGAGAAACTGATTGCGCATGCATTGGCACAGGGTAATGAGGAAGTTGCCTATGTTTTACTGCATGTGGTAGAAAGTGCTTCGGCCCGCTATCTGGGCGAAGCCAGTGATGACGACGAAACAAGACAGGATAAAGACCGGTTGCAGAATTATGCAGTTCAGCTGCAGGCAAAGGGATATAAAACAGTGGCGAAAATTGGCTACCAAAACAGGGTAAAGGAAATTGTAAGAATGGTAAAAGAAAATGGCATCGACCTGCTTGTCATGGGGGCACACAGGCATTCGGGGTTTAAAGACTATATTTTTGGGGAAACCATTGAAGATGTTCGGCATCAGTTGCCCATCCCGGTACTCATCATCAATGTTTAGGCTTTTTGCAGTATTTCTGCCAATGGGCTTAGCAGACAGGATGGTTAAAAACGCATAATGTATTACATTTGTGCTCTTTATATCATCATTTAAAGCAATTTCCATGGCACAGAAAATTAAAGTGGCGAATCCGGTAGTTGAACTGGATGGCGATGAAATGACCAGGATTATCTGGAAGTTTATCAAAGACAAATTGATTCTCCCATATCTCGAAGTAGATATCAAGTATTATGACCTTGGTATGGAATACCGCGATGAAACCAATGATCAGGTAACTGTTGATGCAGCCAATGCAATCAAACAATATGGCGTAGGTATCAAGTGCGCTACCATTACACCCGATGAAGAGCGTGTGAAAGAATTCAAGTTGAAACAGATGTGGAAAAGCCCCAATGGCACCATCCGCAATATTCTTGACGGTACTGTATTTCGTGAACCCATTGTTTGTGCCAATGTGCCCAGGCTGGTTCCCAACTGGACCGCACCTATTTGTATCGGCCGCCACGCATTCGGCGACCAATATCGTGCAACCGATTTTGTAACCAAGGGCAAAGGGAAATTAACCATCAAATTCGAAGGAGAAGATGGTAATGTACAGGAGTTTGAAGTGTTCAATTATAAAGGAGATGGCGTAGCATTGGCCATGTACAATACGGATGAAAGCATCAAAGGATTTGCCAGAAGCTGCTTTAATACGGCTTTGGCTAAGAAATGGCCTTTGTACCTTTCTACCAAGAATACGATTTTGAAAAAATATGATGGCCGCTTCAAAGACATTTTTGAAGAGATTTATCAAAACGAGTTCAAAACTGCTTTTACTGCTGCAGGCATTACATATGAACATCGCCTGATTGATGATATGGTTGCGAGCGCATTAAAATGGAACGGTAATTTTGTATGGGCTTGTAAAAACTATGATGGTGATGTACAAAGCGACACGGTTGCACAGGGTTTTGGTTCATTGGGATTAATGACTTCCACCTTGATTACGCCCGACGGTAAAGTGATGGAAGCGGAAGCTGCACACGGAACGGTAACCCGCCACTACCGTGAACACCAGAAAGGTAAACCCACATCTACCAATCCGATTGCTTCTATTTTTGCATGGACAAGAGGGCTGGAATTCAGGGGCAAACTGGATGGTAACCAACAGTTGATCGATTTCTGCCATGCTTTGGAAACGGTTTGCGTGGAAACAGTTGAAACTGGTAAAATGACCAAGGATTTGGCCGTATGTATCCATGGCAATAAGGTAAATCATGGAGAACATTACCTGTACACAGAGGAATTCCTCGATGCACTGGATCAAAATCTTCAGGCCAAACTGAATAAATAAATTAGCTTGAATTAAGGGTTTTACCCAAGGAACAGCTTTCTATTCGGAAGCTGTTTTTTTATGCCTGTGCGCAATGGCATCCGGCTACTTATATGCGTGTTGAATTCCTCATCATTCAACACGCATCATTTGCCCAAATTTATTGTTCCATATAGGATTCAATGGGTTCACAGGTACAGATTAAATTCCTGTCGCCATGTGTGTTATTGATTCTGGCAACACTTGGCCAAAATTTATTCTGTGTTACATAATACAGTGGGAAAGCTGCTTCTTTTCTGCTATAACCATGTTTCCACTCATCCGCGCAAACCACTGCCTGGGTATGGGGGGCATTTTTGAGTGGGTTATCTGCTTTGTCCGACTTGCCTGTTTCAATGTCGTTGATTTCTTCATGAATGGAAATCAACGCATCACAGAACCTGTCCAGTTCTGCCTTATCCTCACTTTCAGTAGGTTCAATCATAATGGTACCGGCAACAGGGAAACTCATGGTTGGCGCATGAAATCCATAATCAATCAACCTTTTTGCAATATCTTCAGCTTCAATACCTGCAGTTTGCTTGAATGGTCGCAGATCTACAATGAACTCATGTGCGCAGGTGCCGTTTTTTCCGGTGTACAAAATTTTGTAATACTTGTCCAGGCGGGCTTTCATATAATTGGCATTCAATATGGCAAATTCCGTGGATTTTTTAATGCCGGCTGCTCCCAGCATTTTGATATAACCATAACTGATCAGTAAAATGCTTGCCGAGCCATAGGGGGCTGCACTTACAGCACCATGCATACCGCTACCGCCTGCTAAGTAGGGATGTCCCGGTAAATAAGGGGCCAGTTTATCATTCACACAAATAGGCCCCATACCAGGCCCTCCGCCACCATGCGGGATAGCAAAGGTTTTATGAAGATTTAAGTGGCAAACATCGGCTCCAATAATACCGGGACTGGTTAAACCTACCTGTGCATTCATATTGGCACCGTCCATATAAACCAGTCCACCATTTTCATGAATGGTATTACAAATGTCTTTGATGGTTTCTTCAAATACCCCATGTGTAGAAGGATAGGTAACCATGAGTGCGCCAAGACTGTCTTTGTATTGAGCCGCTTTGGCTTTCAGGTCTGCCACATCAATATTTCCTGCATCGTCACATTTAACTACTACCACTTTAAAACCCGCCATTACTGCACTTGCGGGGTTGGTACCATGCGCACTGATAGGGATGAGTACTACATCGCGGTGATTGTTTTTTCCTGCTGCATGGTAAGCACGAATGGTTAATAACCCTGCATATTCTCCCTGCGCACCACTATTGGGTTGCAGGCTGCAGGCAGTAAATCCGGTTATTTCACAGAGGAATTGATTCAGTTCAGTAATAATTTGCTGATATCCCTCTGTTTGATTTTCCGGAACAAAAGGGTGCAAGCCGCCAAACTCGGGCCAGCTTACCGGAATCATTTCTGATGCAGCATTCAGCTTCATGGTACAGCTTCCCAAACTAATCATACTGGTATTGAGTGAGAGGTCTTTGTTTTCCAGTTGTTTGATGTAACGCATCATCTGGCTCTCACTGTGGTGCGTGTTAAAAACCGGGTGCGTTAAAAAAGGGCTGCTTCTCTGCAATGTTTGCGGAACCTGCAGTGAAGAATCGTCACCTGTTGCTCCGGATAATTGATGGCCGGTGCTTTTTTCTGTCAATGCTTCAAATATTTTTACAATGGTATTAACATCTTGCCAGTTGGTGGTTTCATCCAGGCTGATACCAATACTTCCATCTTCAAAATACCGGAAATTTGTATGGTATTTTTCAGCCATGGTTTTTACAGTTGCATGATCTACACCGGTGATTTTCAAGGTATCAAAAAAGAATCTGTTTGTTTGCTCAATGCCCAATTTTACCAGGCTTTCTGCAACAGCTTTTGTTTGAATATGGAGGCGTTTAGCAATATTGGTTAGTCCTTTGGCACCATGATAAACTGCGTACATGGCGGCCATATTGGCAAGCAGTGCCTGTGCTGTACAAATATTTGAAGTGGCTTTTTCTCTTTTAATATGCTGCTCACGTGTTTGTAAAGCCATGCGCAGTGCACGGTTACCCTGGGCATCAATACTCACGCCAATCAGGCGTCCGGGCATCCCTCTTTTGAAATCGTCTTTTGTAGCAAAGAAAGCGGCATGTGGTCCGCCAAAACCCATTGGCACACCAAACCTTTGTGCTGAACCTACTGCAACATCTGCACCCAATTCGCCGGGTGGGGTTAGCAAAGTAAGTGCCAGTAAATCTGTGGCCATGATAACCAATCCTTCTACTGCATGCACTTTGCTGATAAAATCCCTGTAATCTTCTACTGAACCATTGTTGTTAGGGTATTGGAGTATGGCACCAAAATAGGTATCATCTAATTGTGCGGCTGCAAAATCTCCATACACCAGTTCAATACCAATGGGCGCTGCCCTTGTTACCAATACATCTTTTGTTTGAGGGAAAATATGGTTGTCAACAAACAGTTTAGGTTTGTTAATGGTATCTGTTTTATTTACATGATGAAAAATCATGGCCATGGCTTCAGCTGCAGCAGTGGCTTCATCCAGCAGGGAGGCATTGGAAATAGCCATGCCGGTTAAGTCTGTAACCATGGTTTGGAAGTTCAATAAGCTCTCCAGTCTTCCTTGTGAAATCTCTGCCTGGTAAGGGGTGTACTGTGTATACCATCCCGGGTTTTCAAAAATATTCCGGAGTATTACGCTGGGCGTAATGGTGCCGTAATACCCCTGGCCAATATAATTTTTATATGTTTTATTCTTTGCAGCAACTTTTCTGAGTTCGGTTAGGTAGGTAAATTCGCTGATGGGTGCAGGAATATTCAACTCACCCTTGATCCGGATTGAATCGGGAACCGTTTGGGCAATTAATTCATCCAGATTTTTTGCACCAATGGTAGCAAGCATCGATG
>JBDKLG010000211.1:0-4159 GCA_039795695.1 Bacteroidota bacterium | reverse complement strand
GTAACCATTATTCAGCGGATTTCACGTTTAATGGACAGGCAGCTCGATCCATTGGGGAGCCAGTTACTGCATGAAGAACTGGTTGACAAAGGAATCGATATCTATTACAATGATGAAATTGAACGGTTCCTGGGCGAAGAAACAATAAGCGGTATCCGTTTGAAAAGCGGACTCCAAATAGCTTGTCAGGCCATTGTAATAGCCATTGGCACAGTGCCAAATATTGAACTGGCCAAAGCCTGTGGAATTGACTGTAAAAGAGGAGTGGTGGTTAACGATTACCTCCAGACAAGCGACCCGGATATTTATGCGATTGGAGAAATTGCAGAATTCAAAGGTTTTCTTTACGGCATCACTGCAGCAGCAGAACAGCAGGCTGAAATAGTAGCACGTTACCTGGGGGGCGATATTTCAAAATATTATGAAGGATCATTACTGATGAATATTTTGAAAATGCATGGAACAGATCTCTGCTCACTGGGACTGGCTGAATGCCCGGATGATCCCACCTATGAAGAAGTGGTATTTATTGATAAAGCCAAACGCTACTACAAAAAATGCATTATTCACAACGACAGACTGGTTGGGGCAATTTTAATTGGCGATAAATCTGAGTTCCTTGAATTCCGCGACCTGATTCAGAACAAAATGGAACTGAGTGAGAAACGCCTGCAATTACTTAGATCAGGAAAAAAGGGAGAGCCTGTAATAGGAAAACTGGTATGCAGTTGTGCCACTGTTGGGGAAGGAAATATTATCGGTAAGATAAAAGAAGGCTGTAAGGACCTTGTTCAGCTATGCCAGCTTTCCGGTGCCGGCATGGGCTGCGGCAGTTGCAGACCCGAAGTTAAAAAAATACTGGATGATGAACTGAATCTGCCCATGGTAACTTCTTTTTCAGAGCGGGAAAAAGAAGCAGTTGCGGTATGAGGGTTTCGAATTACAGAAAAAGGAGTCATTCAAATAAGATAGTATGCCGATGAATTTGCTGAAAGCGGTGAAATACGTATATTATCGTTAAACAGGGTAATCACCAACAATGACACAGGAAGAACAGCATAATAAGTACAATCCTTTTTTGTCGGGAACGGGAGAAAATAATTTTTCAGGGAAAGAAGGTTTTTTGTTTGAAGAGGATTTTGTAGAAGAGCATATCAGGTGCATCCCCATGATCGTAAGATTCAAGATGGACCTTGCCGGGATTAAGCTGAAATTAGCCGAATGGAGCAAATTTGATGCAGAGGAAAGGGCTATGCTGATGAGTATTCCCGTTATGACTGCATCTGAGACAAGCTTTTACCGCAACTACCTTCAAACGCTGGTCCTGCAACGAACAGGGAAAGGGGCAACCGATTTGCAGGTAGACGAGAATCCACCATGGGCTGATAAAGAGAAAATTCCGGAAATGCTGAAAGAGAAAGCAGGAGAATACCAGTGGGAGATTGCAATAAACCAATGGAAAAAATTATCCAACCTGCAAAGATTTGTCTTATGTAAACTATGCAGACCGGGACATGAAAATAAAAATTTCCCCAAAGCAATGAAAGAATTGGGGTTGGTATAAAATAAAACCGATGAAACACGATCATACAATCAAAGTCAATTTTCGCGGAGGCATCATATCTCCGGGCGAACTGTATGATATACTGGTGGCCGTAGAAAAAGCAGGTATCACAAAAGTTAAATTTGGCCTGCGGCAACAGCTACTGATAGATGCCATGCATGAATCTCTGGGCATTTTAGAAGAAGAACTTCGATTGGCTGCCGTACCATATGAAATGGATGAGGACATCTATCCCAATATGACCAGTTCTTATCCTGCAGAAGAAGTATTCATTCACCATACCTGGCTGAGCGAAGGTGTGTACAAGGATATTTTTGATGCCTTCGACTACCGGCCAAAGCTGAAGATCAATATCAGCGACAGCAACCAAAGCTTCACACCCTTGTTAACAGGAAATATCAACTGGGTAGCCGCCCCGGCATCACCGCATTTCTGGTACCTTTTTATCCGTTTCCCTAAAACCAATACAATTTATGAATGCAGGGAACTGGTTTATACCAATGACCTGGCAAGAATGTCTAAAGCAGCAGAAGAGCTGATCCTGCAAAACCCACAGGCATTTTATGATAATCCTAAAGCAGATGGTGACCGGCTCTTTGAAATACTAAAAAAAGGAAATTATATCCTGCAGCCTGCAGAACATCCGGCTAAATTACCCTCCTTCAACCTGCCCTATTATGAAGGGTTGAACAGGTACAATGATAAATATTGGCTGGGCATTTACCGCCGCGACGAATTGTTTTCTATCAGTTTTCTAAAAGACATCTGCCGCTTATGCCTGGCAACAAAAATAGGTTTACTCTGCTCCACTCCCTGGAAATCGGTTATCGTAAAAAACATAGGAGAAAAAGAAAGGGTGAAATGGAATGCACTGCTGGCAAAGCACCAGATCAATGTACGGCATGCAGCCAATGAACTCAACTTTCAGGTAGAAGATAATTGCAGCGAAGGGCTTGCATTAAAAGATTACCTGCTCAAAAGATTTCACCAGGATGATACCAGAACATTTGGCGTATGTATCGGAATTAAAACAAGAAAAAAAAGTGAAGTATTCAGTAGTATTCTGGTAAGAAGAAAGGCATTGATCAATATCTTCGGAATAGGGTTATTTTATGTATACGATATTCTTTGTGCACACGATTTTAACCCCAATGAAAGAACGGGTTTTGTATTCAGTAGCAACAATCCCAAATTCCTGCTGGCCGAACAGTTGAGAAGGGCCATTTTTTCCTTCCACACCCATCGTTACAATGTATATGAACCATTGTTGGATAAAGCAGCGCCCAAAAAAGAACCAGCAGAAAAGAAGGCAAAACCGGAATTTGTTTACCAGTGTAAAAACTGCCTCACTGTTTACGACGATAAATTGGGAGAGCCTGCAAATGCTGTACAGGCGGGGGTTCTGTTTGATGAACTGCCTGAAAATTTCACCTGTAGTTTATGCGAATCGGCTAAAGAAGACTTTGTGAAAGTAGACAAACTGCTGCTATGGTCACCTGCCATTTAGAGAAGCGTGTGAGTTGAAATTCTGAAAATATTTTTCCTGCTCCACCGTTATCGGGATTGACAAATAGTTTATTTGCCCGAGCAAATATTTCATACTCTGCTTTGCTACCTGACCCTTTTGGTACAATGGGAAAACCGTTGCAAGTGCTTTTGCCGTATAAATGGCACAAAGGGGCTCTGGTTCGCCCTTATTGGAAAAAATATAAGCACCTGCTTCCGGTTGCTTAACACGAAGCAGGATGAGTTCTTTGATGATGAATGACTCAAGTAACGGCATATCACAGGCAATTACCAAAAGATCTTCAGCAGGAAACTGTTCATGTACACTAAGCAGTCCATACAAAGGGCCTTTCAGGGGCAAATGGGGGCTATCCGGTACCAGCTGGTCCAACGAAAAAAAATTACAATAGTTCGGGTACTGGTCGCGGTTTACAGAAATCACTACCGGTAAGGAAAGGGAAGCAAGTTTATCGGAAGCTGTCTGGGCCCAAACATAGGTAAACCCATCAGGTTTAATCAAACCCTTATCATGGCCCATTCTCCTGCTCTCACCCCCGCATAAAACAAGTCCCAGCATGACAATAGATTTAAGGATCTGTTATTAAAATTTCTAACGATAACTTAAATTGAGAAATAGAAATAATAGTAGCAGCATTTTTAATGGCATATTGCTAATCAGTCCCTGTGGACGAAGCCCAGCGGCCCTGAACGACCCGCGATTTTGAATAACAGTGCGTTCGATTTTTAATAGCATCATGCGTTTGATTAAAATAGTAATCAATGAGAAAGCGGTTTTTTGTCGGCATGCCCCAATGGCTTATCCGGATTAACAACATCTCTCACCAATTGCTTCAAGGTAGTAATTTCAGGAAACCCACCCTGGGTTTTTCTGTCAAATACCTGCAACTCATCTACATAAATGCAGAAATGACCACTGATTTGCCCCGGCTGAAGGGTTACTTCTTCAATATCATCTGCAAAAGTGGTCAGAAATTCCTGTGCCATATAAGCTGCTCTTAAAAGCCAGCCGCATTTAGGGCAATAGATAATCCGGATTTTTGGTTTCATCGGAATGGGGAATGATGTTGG
>JBDKLG010000210.1:0-5046 GCA_039795695.1 Bacteroidota bacterium | reverse complement strand
TGTGCTACTAGCATTTCCAACGATCACTTAAATGGGAAAATAGCAATAACATTAGCAGTTTTGTAATAACATATTTCTATTTTTCTTCTACGTAGTGTCTCCCAAAGGGGACACTACGCTTAGAACACTAATACCCAAAATTAAAGCATGACTTTCTTCTACGTAGTGTCTCCCGAAGGGGACACTACGTAGAAAAAACATTAGCAGTTTTTTGATAACATATTTCTAAGCAGTACGGATAGAATGAAAGAAACTTTATGTACGCAAACGATTGCATAAGCTTTTTTTAAATATTTATTTTTCCAAGGTTACCTTTTAAAAGAACAGGTATTAATGGTATACAAACGGGGTTTTGAAGTATACCACTGAATGGAATTGCCATTTCATTTGCCCCCAAAGCGCTGGCCAGCACAGCTTCTGATTGTTCCCATGTAAATAGATTTCGTTTGCCTGTGAGTCCGTTTTATGCCCAATCGTTAACTATTTTTTAATTCATTAAAACAAGTATTATGAAAAAGCAAACAATTCAATCAATCGCCAAAAGATTTTTCCTGGGAAACCTGATGGCTGCTACCCTGTTCTTAAGTTCAAATGCAGCAACCCTTTCTGCATACCCTGTTAAATATGATGCTACTAAAAAGGCAGAAGTAAAATATACAGGTGTTGACAGTTACAACCAGCTCTCATTCAGGGTTCAGTACAGTAACCCCAATGGAAATACATTTTCCTTAACTGTTCTTGATGCAAACGGCGAGTCAATTTTCAGAAGCTTTTACGGCGACAAACAATTTGACAAAACCTTCAAATTGCCAAAATCAGAATTAAGCAAGCTGACTTTTGTTATTGAGGACGGGAAAGAATCCCTGAAACAAAAATTTGATGTAAACATCACTACCCAGGTTACAGAAAATGTAGCAATCAGCAAGGGATAATATTTGCTGCGGCAATAAAGACCCAAACAAACAGCCATTTCTTTATTTTCCAGGTTATTCGGAAATGGTCTAAAATATAAGAGCCATCCCTGTTTCGGAGATGGCTCTTATTTTATTAGTAATTTATGGGCAATTTTATCCTACTGCCTCACTCTGCATGCTCTTACTGCTTTTCTTTCTGTCGTCTTCATTCAGGATCACTTTGCGCATGCGGATATTTTTTGGAGTTACTTCAATACATTCATCCTGCTGTATGTATTCCATGCACTCTTCCAGCGTAAACTGCAGTTTGGGTGTAATCCTTACGGCATCATCACTACCACTGGCACGGTGATTGGTTAGTTTCTTCATCTCTACTGCATTCACATTCAGATCGCCTGGTTTGATATGCTCGGCAATAATCTGTCCGATGTACACTTCTTCAGTTGGCTCTACAAAAAAGCTTCCCCTGTCCTGTAATTTATCAATCGAATAAGCAGTAGTCACCCCACCAAATTTTGCAATCAATACACCATTGTTCCTGCCCGGAATAGGGCCTTTCCATGGTTTGTAGTCGATAAAGCGGTGTGCCATTACAGCTTCTCCTGCCGTATTGGTTAACATCTGTGAACGCAATCCTATCAGCCCTCTGGAAGGAATTTCAAATTCAAGGTGCTGCATTTCTCCCTTGCTCTCCATCACCTGCATTTCACCTTTGCGCTGGGTAACCAGGTCGATCACTTTACCGCTGAACTCTGAAGGTACATCTACCACCAGGTTTTCATAAGGTTCATGTTTTTTACCATCGATGGTTTTTACCAGTACCTGCGGATTCCCTACGGTTAGCTCATAACCCTCACGGCGCATGGTTTCTACCAGGATTCCCAGGTGCAGAATACCGCGACCAAAAACCAGAAAACTATCTGCACTATCGGTATCTTCTACCCTTAAAGCAAGGTTTTTTTCGGTTTCTTTCATCAAGCGGTCACGCAAATGGCGCGAGGTAACAAACTTACCGTCCTTACCAAAGAAAGGTGAGTTATTGATGCTGAAAGTCATGCTCATGGTTGGCTCATCCACACTAATAACCGGTAAACCTTCAGGTGTATCAATGTCTGCAATCGTATCGCCGATATTAAAATCTTCCAGGCCTACTACTGCACAAAGATCGCCTGCAATTACTTCTGCCACTTTACGCTTACCCATTCCTTCAAACACATACAATTCTTTCACTTTGCTTCTCTTGAAACTTCCATCAGCCTGAACCAGGGCAATGGTTTGGCCTTCTTTCACTATTCCACGGGTTACTTTACCAATGGCGATGCGGCCAAGGAAAGAAGAGTAGTCTAATGAGGTAATCTGCATCTGCAACGGCCCTTCATTTACTTTGGGAGGGGGTACATGTTTGATGATACCATCCATCAAAGGAAGAATATCTTCTGTTTGGGTAAGGCTATCGTTGAACCAGCCATTCTTTCCACTACCATAATAAGTAGGGAAGTTTAACTGTTCTTCTGTAGCATCAAGGTTAAAGAATAATTCGAAAACAGCATCGTGTACTTCATCGGGGCGGCAGTTGGGTTTATCTACCTTATTAATCACTACTATCGGATGAAGGTTCAGCTGCAAAGCTTTCTGTAATACAAAACGGGTTTGCGGCATGGGGCCTTCAAAAGCATCTACCAGCAATATTACCCCATCGGCCATCTTCAATACACGCTCTACTTCTCCACCAAAATCACTGTGTCCGGGCGTATCAATTACGTTAATCTTATAGTCATTATAAGTAACAGCAGCATTTTTACTAAAGATGGTAATGCCTCTTTCTCTTTCAAGGTCATTGCTGTCCATAATCAGTTCTCCGGTATCCTGGTTATCGCGGAATACCTTGGTAGTTTGAAGAATCCTGTCTACCAATGTTGTTTTGCCATGATCTACGTGCGCAATAATGGCAATATTTCTTATTTCCATGTAAAATTTTAAGGCTGCAAAGGTACGGTTTTACAACCGAGAGGCAAAGAGTTGACGGAAATATGGTGTAAGAGGCTGATAGGCAATAGTTTGGGATGTGGCGGGAGTCTGGAGTTGGAAGTCTGGAGTCTGGAATTATGCGTTAGAAAAGGAATTTATTACAACCTCCGACTCTCAAGTCCAGTCTCCCAACTCCACCCCCATCATACCCTTAAATAGATCTTTTTCTTATCCATCCAATACCCTACCAACCAGCATAATAGCATATACGAGATGGCAAAGAGAAGGGAAGCCCAATAATCGGGTGCATAGCTAAACGGATGTTGGAAGATCCAGTTGAACAAAGAGCTGTCGCCAATATTCACCATATACAGTACCGTTACCAATAATTCAGACAGGAGATAAATTGTTAGCGGGTTCTTTCCTGCCACTTCAAAAAACCAGGCCCAGCTTCTTCTTTGCTTAAAGTCGGTGAGATAAGTAATGGCGGCAATAATCATACAGTCCAGTCCCACAGTTTGCAACACAAAAGAGCTGGTCCATAATTTTTTATTGATGGGGAAAATAAAATTCCAGCAATAAGCGATGATGAGGAGCAGGAATCCTGCAAGCAATAATTTGGTAAGTCCTTCATAAGTATGTCCATTTTGCTGCAGGTGTTTCCCCACCAGAAAGCCACCAATCACATTCACAATGGCGGGCAGGGTACTTAACCATCCTTCCGGATCAAATGCTACCCCTTCACCGTGATACAAATGGGCTTCTCCCATCAGCCAGAGGTCTAATTTTAATCCCGCATTACCCTGTAAGCTAAGCGGGTCTGCAGGATCGCCCAGCCAAAAGCAGAGACCCCAGTATAGCAGTAGCAAGCCCGCACTAAAAACCAGGATAGCTTTTGTTTTAAAAAAATAACATATCAATGAGCCAAAGCAATAACACAAAGCAATCCGTTGCAATACCCCAAGAATTCTTGTTTGCGAAATTGGCGACAGGGCCCAATGCCCATTATCGTTATTTACAAAGGGGAACCAATACATAAGGTATCCCAAAAGAAAGATCAACAGGGTTCTTTTGAATATTTTCGTCAAAACAGCTGCAGTAGTTTTTTCTGCCCATTTGCCCATTACAAAGCTCATGGCATTTCCCACTGCAAAAAGAAAGGAAGGGAATACAAGGTCGGTTGGGGTAAAACCATGCCATTTGGCGTGATGCAATGGGGCGAATGTGAATGAGCCATCACCGGGGGTATTTACAATAATCATTAAACAGATGGTTAAGCCTCTAAATACATCGAGGGCTTGAAAGCGTTGGGTAATTTGCATGGCAGCGTTTTTGGTATATGAATATAAGTATTTTGATTTTATCTGTTTCTCTTGTGGCCGCAAAGCCCTGCCTGTATTTACCCGGATCCAGAATTAACGTAAAACTTTCTTTTTTAAAACTGTATGGATTCACCTGTGCAGACCCACACTTTGATGGCAAGCAAAAAACAAGTAGATTTAAAACAAATTCCCTGCTATGCGTTTTTTGAAAAGTTTCCTGCTCATTTTGGTTGCGCTGGTATTTATTTACTTACTTGGGCCAAGCCCCCATACCCCTGTTTATACAGCAACCATGCCTGAAGTTCCTGCTTCGGCCTCTGCACTTGAAAATTATATTGCCCAACAGGAGTCCATGCATAAAATCAAACCCGATAACCAAGCTAGAATTGTATGGGCCAATGATTCAATCAGGCAAAAAACGGAGTATGCCATTGTTTACCTGCACGGTTTCAGTGCTTCACAGGAAGAAGGCAATCCCGTACACAGGAATATTGCCAGACAGTTTGGCTGTAATTTATACCTGGCAAGGCTTTCACAGCATGGGGTAGATACCTCAGATGCCTTATACCATCTAACGGCAGAAAATTTATGGGAGTCGGCCAAACAGGCTTATGCCATTGGCAAACAGCTGGGCAATAAAGTAATATTAATGGGCACTTCTACCGGCGGAACCCTGGCATTGCAACTCGCAGCCGCTTACCCTGAAATTGCCGGACTGGTTTTATACTCCCCCAATATCGCCATCAACGATCCCAATGCATGGTTGCTGAATAATCCATGGGGATTGCAGATAGCGAGGTTAGTAAAAGGATCAAAACTCAATACTGCAGGATCCAATACCC
>JBDKLG010000209.1:0-5486 GCA_039795695.1 Bacteroidota bacterium | reverse complement strand
TACAGGCCGAACTAAAGAAAAAAGGGTTGCCCTGGGAAAAAGCGAAAGCATGGGATAATTCTGCAGTTATTGGCAAATGGATTCCTTTTACCCAGGAAATCAGGAACAATCCAATCCGGTTCCACCTGGAAAAAAACAAGGAGATTGTGCAGGAAGGAAACACAGAAAACCTGATTTTTTCGTTCAATACGGTAATCGCACATATTTCACAGTACTTCTCTCTCAATATCGGCGACCTTGTTTATACAGGAACACCGGCAGGCGTGGGAGAATGTGTAACGGATGATTTGCTGGAAGGTTATTATGAAAAAGAAAAAATGTTTGCCCTCGAGATCAAATAAACCCGAAGGACATACCTCATGCTAACGCCCGAAATTTTATTGCATACTTACCGTTTGATGACTACTGCAAGGGCAATGGCCGATACTTATGATGCCAACAGGCAGGTTTGCAAATATGTACATTCCACTTCACGCGGGCATGAAGCCATACAGATAGCTACGGGCTTGCATCTGCTCAATTGCGACTGGGTAAGCCCCTATTACCGGGATGACAGCCTTTTGTTAACCATCGGATTTACGCCTTATGAACTGATGCTGCAATTACTGGCAAAAAAAGACGATTTGTTTTCAGGCGGCCGTTCTTATTATTGCCACCCCAGCAGCAGGGATGCATCAAAGCCATCCATCATACACCAAAGCAGCGCAACCGGTATGCAGGCCATACCTACCACGGGTTTGGCGCAGGGCTTGCAATACCTGGAAAAAACGCAGTCAAAACTTTTCAGAAAAAGTACTGAGGGACAATTACCCATTGCTTTATGTTCTCTGGGTGATGGGAGTGTGACAGAGGGGGAAGTAAGTGAAGCCCTGCAGTTTGCCGCATTAAAACAATTACCCATCGTTTACCTGGTGCAGGACAACCAGTGGAGCATTAGTGCAACAGCCGATGAAATACGCTCAGGTAATGCATTTGAGTATGCAGCAGGGTTTAAAGGATTAAAGCGGCTGCAATGCGACGGCAGTGATATGCTCAATAGTTATGAAACCATGGAACTGGCTATTGAATATGCCAGGATAGAACGTAAACCGGTATTGGTTCATGCAAAAGTTCCGCTGCTGGGGCATCATACCAGTGGTGTGCGAAAAGAATTTTACAGAAACAGGGAAGAATTATTGAAACATGGTTCTTATGATCCCGCCCCCAAACTGAGGGTTTTGTTAACGCATGTTGGCTACAAAGAACATGAGATCAATAGAATGGAAAAAGAGGTCCTGGAAAAAGTAGCCAATGATTTTTCCAAAGCAGTTGCAGCTGCAGAGCCGGAAGCCGGCAGCGTGGAAAATCATGTATTTGCTCCTACAACCGTGAAAGAAGAAAAGGGGAAAAGGGTACCCAAAAACAAGGAAAAAGTAGTGATGGTGGATGCAGCTTTGCATGCTGTGGAAGAAATTTTAAGCGAGTTTCCCGAAGCCATATTCTATGGGCAGGATGTAGGCGCAAGACTGGGCGGTGTTTTCAGGGAAGCGGCAACATTGGGAGAAAAATTTGGCCCCGACAGGGTTTTTAATACGGCCATACAGGAAGCTTATATTGTAGGGTCAACAGTGGGGTTATCTGCTTTGGGCATGAAACCCATTGTAGAAATACAATTTGCGGATTATATATATCCTGGTATTAACCAGCTGATTACAGAAGTTGCCAAATCCTCTTATTTATCGAACGGAAAATTTCCGGTTCAGATGCTGTTAAGGATACCAACCGGTGCTTATGGGGGCGGGGGGCCTTATCATAGTGGAAGTATTGAAAGCACTTTATTGTCCATCAAAGGAATCAAAATAGTGTATCCTTCCAATGCAGCAGACATCAAGGGGCTTATGAAAGCGGCATTCCTTGATCCTAATCCGGTAGTAATGCTGGAACACAAGGGTCTTTACTGGAGCAAGGTGCCGGGAACAGAAGATGCCAGAACGATTGAACCCGATAAGGATTATATCATCCCCCTGGGGAAAGCAGCCACCGTGTTTGAAGCATCTCCGCTAAAAATTAAGGAAGGCCGCTCAGTTGCCATTATTACTTATGGGATGGGGGTATACTGGGCTAAATCGGTGGCGGGCCTGTTTCCGGGACAGGTAGAAATACTCGATTTGCGCAGCCTTTTTCCTTTGGATGAGGAAGGGGTGTATCAAACGGTACAAAAGCATGGTAAAGTGCTGGTTTTAACGGAGGAACAGCAGCACAATTCATTCGCAGAAGCCCTGGCCCTGCGGATTTCCAATAATTGCTACCATTTTTTAGATGCCAAAGTGGAGGTAATGGGGGCCCTTAACCTTCCTGCAGTTCCCATCCAGCTTGGTTTAGAGGCGGAAATGCTGCCTACTGCCGATAAACTTAGCCGGCGGATAAGAAAACTTTTGGCCTATTAAGACCTTTCATTTTACCCAAACCTCCTATATTTGCAGCCCGTTAGCGAAAAACAGCTGCGGAACAATGCCCCGGCGAGGTAGCTCAGTTGGTTAGAGCACAGGATTCATAACCCTGAGGTCACGAGTTCAAATCTCGTTCTCGCTACAATGAACCCATAGAAGCTTATTCTGTGGGTTTTTTTTATGCGATAGAGTTTACCTAAGCATTCCCATTTTTATCGAGTTTACCTTCTTCATACCATTTTAACAGCACTTCAATCTGACCAACAGTATCAGCTACTGTCTTAACCCCTTAAAAACTGTCCAGTCATTTAGGGGGCTAAGACATTATTAAGAAAACTATTCGGTAATAAAGTAAATAATTGGCGGCTAACTGCTTGTTTTGGCCTATTTCTTAATTGTGTATATTTGGTTATGTCACCATATAAATTAGACAGAACTGCATTTAGGGCGCAAACACTGGAAGAAGCGGCAGACCATGGAGCTTATTACCGCCAATTGAATTGGATTGAACGTTTGCGGGTAAATGCTTATTTAAACAGCATCGCATTCAACTATCCACTTGATGATCCGCCTCGAATGGATAAAACAAGTTTTAGTGTCAAATCAAGATCAATCTGATGGGTAATATATTCAGTGAAGACTTTAGAGATTTTTACAGGCACTAAACAAGGAAGAAGTCAGGTATTTGGATTTGCTCTAATCCTTCACGGTTATTCCAGAACTACAGGCGATATGGATATTTGGATGGATCGAACGCCAGAAAATTATCAACGGATCAAAAAGGCTTTTTTTGCCATTTGGGATGCCGGTATTTGCTATGACAGAAGAGAATTTTCTGTCACATGCTGATTGGGATGTATTCACTTTTGGAATACCTCCGGTGGCCATTGATATTATGGTTAAAGTGAAAGGTTTGGACTTTGATGCTTGTTATCGCGATTCTTTACTATTTGAAGAGGAAGATCTGATGATCAGGACCATTAACCTGAATAATCTCATACAGGCGAAAAAAATGGCCGGCCGGTTTAAAGATTTAAATGACCTGGAGAATTTGCCCGGTGTTGATTGATCGCATTTCTTTCTCTTTCTCAACTTTGAATTAAAATGTGAGAGCTAACACTGATATAATCAATACACCTGGCCAATCCGTAGTATATATTATTCTAAAGAGAAGATACGAAAAGATACTAGAGAAAATATTCATTATTACCGAGAGGCTGATAGTTGTTATGTGTAACAGCAAATACCTGTATTCAACTTTTCTTCTCTGAATTAACCATGCATAGAAAACCCTCCCAAGGCGGCAGAGAGTGATTTCCCAAAATTTGATTTGATCTTAATTCAGGTTTCGATATTCTTTCGGCGTATGCCCCACCTGCTGCTTAAATAAACGGGTAAAATGTTGCGGATACTTGAAACCCAATTCCATGGCTATTTGGTTTACATTTTTGTCGTCCTCAAATATCCTGGCCTTGGCCAGTTCAATGATTTTGTCGTGAATATGATCAAGGGCTGATCTTCCCGTGGATTTTTTGATCAGATCACCAAAATAATTGGCAGACAAATGCAAGGCTTCTGCGCAATAGTTAACAGATGGTAATCCTAGCTGGTTTGGTTTATTGGTTTGAAAATAATCATTCAAAAGGGTTTGAAATTGCTCCAGAATGCCATTGTTTACATGCTCTCTTGTAATAAACTGCCTGTCATAGAATCTTTGACAATAGTCTAAGAAAAGCTCAATATTGGAAGTGATCAGTTTCTTACTATGTTTATCAATCGGTTGATTAATTTCGTATTCAATTTTGGCCAAACAGTTCAGTATGATTTTTCTTTCGTCGTCAGATAAATGGAGGGCTTCATTCGATTCGTAATCAAAGAATTTATGAGTACGAATACTTTTTCCGAGATGGGTACCCAATAACAGATCTGCATGAAAGATCAGGCCATATCCTTTAGGTTGATAGGGCTCGGCCGGTTTTTCAAATTCCGAAACCTGACCCGGGGCACAAAATACCAATGTGCCTGCCTGGTAATCATAATAGTGGCGACCATATTTCATGTCTCCGCATTTTACATCCTTCAAATAGATGCAGTACATACCATACTGGAATTTGATGGAATCAACATTACCCCATTCTCTCATTTTGACCTTGGAAAAATCAATCACGGAAACCAGGGGATTCAATGTTTTGTGATCATTGTCTGCATTGTAATCGCTGATATTATTGATGGGGTATATTTTCACCATGACCAAAATATTTGTAAACGAATTTACTTGTTCTGCACATTTTTCTTTCATTCCGGGGTTGAATCGGTGAAAATGGTAGAAATATCAGTAATCCGTATACTGTTTTAGTGTTCCTTAACGGAGAACTTTGTGCCACTAATTCTTGCATATGCAATTTATCCGGCTCAATAATGGCATTGAAATGCCGGTTTTAGGATTTGGTGTTTTTCAGATTCCTGATCCCACTGAATGTGAAAGATCTGTGATGGATGCTGTTGCTACCGGTTATCGTTTAATTGACACAGCCGCTTCTTATATGAATGAAGCAGCGGTTGGCAATGCCATCAAAAGAAGTGGTGTTTCCAGAAATGAATTATTCATCACTACCAAATTATGGATACAGTCAAATGGTCATAAAAGCACCAGGAAGTCATTGGAACATTCGTTGAAAAAATTACAATTGGATTATCTGGATCTGTATTTGATACACCAGCCTTTTGGAGATGTGTTTGGTGAATGGCGGGCAATGGAAGCGTTATATAAAGAAGGAAAAATAAGAGCTATTGGGGTGTGTAATTTTCAGCAGGATCGCCTGATGGACCTGGTGGTACATCATGAAATTGTACCGGCCGTGAATCAGGTAGAAACACATCCTTTTCACCAGCAATATGGCATCGCAGAATTCCTGCAGGAGAATAAAGTGCAAATGGAGTCCTGGGGGCCTTTTGCAGAAGGAAAGAACGACCTGTTTAAAAATGAAGTACTACAAAATATCGGCCTCAGGCATCAAAAATCTGTTGCTCAAGTTGTTTTGCGCTGGTTGATTCAAA